>JAAUUG010000039.1 GCA_012031195.1 Oscillatoriales cyanobacterium SM2_1_8 | reverse complement strand
CCACCGGCCCAAACAGGGCCACCCCCAGGCCCACCTCAGTCCACCCCCCGCGACCCGGATCCTAAGGCTCGATCCGCACCCCTTTCCACGAACGCCACATACCCTTTGATGTTGTTGGCGGCGGCTTTCGGCTCCGGGTAGTACCAGGCGGCGTTGGGGTTTTGTTGCCCGTTCACGGCCAGATGGTAGTAACTGGCGGTGCCTTTCCAGCCACAAACCGTGCGATGGTCGCTCTCCTGAAAATACTCCCGGCTCAAGGATTCCGGCGGGAAATAGGCATTGCCTTCCACCGTCTCGCAGCGATCGCTTTCAGCCAATACAGCCCCGTTCCAAACGGCTTTGGTCATGGTGTTTCGGAATGTGGAAAACGTTTCTAGCTTACATCTTGCAACAGCCAAAAGCCGGCGAACCGGTTGCTGTCCGGGCGATCCTGCACCGCCAAAAAGTGCCAACCCTGCGCCTGTTGTTTGGCCGCGGCAAACGCTTCCACCTGTTGCCCCAAAACCGCATCGGTGGCCGGATAGGTCGCCAACCGCCATCGGGTTTCGCTGCCGGCATCCAAGCACAACTGCCGGCGATCGCTCGACAGGAAAACCGGATCGACCCCCGACATCCAAGCCGCCAAGGGTCGCGCCCGCCGCGACAACAACACCATGCCAGGAATCGCGGTGGTGGGCGGCAACGGCACCGGCAACACTTCGCCAAAATCCATATCCCAATCCCCTGCCTCGGCCAACTCGGCCGCCGCCACCGTGACCATGCTCCATTGCTCCGCTGTGAGGGCATCGGGGGGCACCGTCGGCACCAGCGGCGCGGCGGGTTTCAGCGGCAACGGCGGCTCCGCCCCCTGAAATCCTTCCAGGGTGGGATACACCTTCTCCATGCGTTCTTCCAGCCATCCCCGCAACGCAAACAGCCGCCGCGAAGGCTGGGGTTTCAGGTTGGCCAGGGTGCAACCTCGGGACACAATGTTGTTCATGCTGGGGCGGAAGTAGCGCACCATCAGCGGCGAAACCCCCTGTGCCTCGGAGATCGCCTGCAATTGGGCCGCCAGCCAGGTCGAATTCACTTGGTCGCTGGGGCACACCTGAACATGGGCCAACGAGCGATCGCGATCGCACACCAGCAACTCCCACAGCTTTTTGTTGTCGGCCTGCAGCACCGGCCGGGAATAAAAATCCAACTCCCAAATTGCAGCCACCATGGGGCCCGTTCGTTGTTTTTGCCTTAGCATCGTAGCCTTTGGCGGGTTCCCTACGGCTGGCATAATGGGAAAAGTGCTCGGGCAGAAGAAAATTTGGGGATCGATCTGCGCAGTTATGTCTACCTCGACAACTTGCAGCCACAACACGCCGCCTACATGGGCACCGTATCCGTAGGTTTTTTGCCGTTGCCGGGGGATGCCTCCCTCTGGATTGAAATTTCCCCAGGCATCGAAATCAACCGCATCACCGACATTGCCCTCAAAGCGACGGCGGTGCGTCCGGGGGTGTTGATGGTGGAGCGGCTCTACGGTTTGTTGGAAATCCACTCCAGCCGCCAAGGCGAAACCCGCGAAGCCGGTCGCGCCATTTTGGAATTTTTAGAAGCCAAGGAAACCGATTGCCTGAAGCCACGGATCGTTTCCAGTCAAATTATCCGCAACTTGGATCCCCACCATGTGCAATTGGTGAACCGGACACGGCGGGGGCAAATGCTGTTGGCGGGGCAAACCCTCTACATCTTGGAAGTAGAACCCGCGGCCTTTGCGGCCCTCGCCGCCAACGAAGCCGAAAAGGCGGCCCAAATCAACATTTTGCAGGTGAGCGCCGTCGGCACCTTCGGGCGGTTGTATTTGGGGGGCAACGAACGGGATATTTTGGCGGCCTATCGGGCGGTCGAAGCCATTTTGGCGGCGCTGCCGGGGCGCGAACATGGTAGCAACCTGCGCAAAGAGTAGGGCAAAACCCGGAAAAACCCGCTAGGCCGGGGCCCGTTCGTGCTTAAATAACAAACCTATGGAGACCACCGTACGCATTGGCAACCGAGAGCTGACCGCCGCCGAAGTTTTGGGGCTGGTACGCCGCTATCAGCTTTTCCCCCAACTGTTGCGGGGAATTTTGGTCGATGAGGCCACCGCCGGTTACACCTGCAGCGAGGACGAAAGACGGCAGGTGTTGGCCCAGTTTTACCAGCAAAACCGTTTGGAAAAGGAAGCCGATCGCCAAGCCTGGTTGCTGGCCAGCGGTACGAGCGCCACCGAACTCGAAGACTGGGTTTTGCGGCCGCTGCTGCTGGAAAAATTCAAGCAAGAAAAGTTTGGGCCGAAGGTCGAGTCGTTCTTTTTGAACCGCAAATCTTCGTTGGACAAGGTTTTGTATTCCTTGATTCGGGTGAAAGACCCCGGGGTGGCCCAGGAACTCTACTTTCGGGTCAAAGAGGGCGAAGAACCTTTCAGCGAAGTGGCCCGCAAGTATTCCCAAGGGGCCGAAGCCAACACCGGCGGATTGATCGGGCCGGCCCCCTTGAACATGCCCCACCCGGCGATCGCCCGGGCTTTGCAGGTCAGCCAACCCGGTCAAGTGTGGCCGCCGACCCGTTTGGACGAATGGTATGTGATTCTGCGGCTGGAGCGGTTTTTTCCGGCCCAGTTGGACGACACCACCCGGCGGCAACTGATGGATGAATTGTTTGAAACCTGGCTGAAGGAACAGATGCAACAGGCTGTGCGCGAGCCTGCCGCCGGTGCCCGCACTGTTTGAGGCGGGCGGGCCCCTGATGTGGCCCCTGTTGTTGTTGTCGGTGTTGGCCCTGGCCACCATCCTGGAGCGGCTCTGGTTTTGGGGCATCCTCCTCGCGGGGGAAAAACCGGCGATCGCCCGGGTTCTGGCCGCCGCCCGCAGCAACCTGGCCGAAGCCCACACCGAAGCCCAGGCGATCGCCCATACGCCGGTGGGTCGTTTTTTGCTGGCGCCCTTGGCCCTGCCCGACCCCGAACCGGAGACGTTTACCCTGGCCCTCGAAAGCGCCGCCGATGCCGAATTGATGGCCATGCTCAAAGGCGATAAATTGCTGGAAGGCACGATCGCCCTGGCACCGCTGCTGGGATTGTTGGGCACGGTTACGGGTTTGATTTCGGCGTTTCAGGCCACGGGCTGGAATCCCGGTGCGGCCCGTGGCAATGCCTTGACTTCCGGCCTCGCCGAAGCCCTGATTACCACGGCGGCCGGTTTGGGGATTGCCATCGTCACTTTGACGTTTCACCGCATTTTTTTGGCATGGCACGGGCAGCAGGTGCGGTTGTTTCAGCGTACCGGCAACGAATTGGAGTTGATTTATCGCCTAACATGGCAACACGGAGCCCCCACCGCCCAATCGGAAAACGTCCATCATGCTTGACCTTGCGCTGCTGGATTGCGGCATTGGCAATTTGCACTCGGCAACCAAAGCCTTGGCCTTGGCGGGAGCCTCCCCCCGTACGGTGACGACCCCCCAAGAGGCTCTGACCGCCCAAGCGTTGGTGTTGCCGGGGGTGGGGGCCTTCGATCCGGCCATGGTCAAACTGCGGGAAGGGGGATGGCACGAGGTGTTGCCCCAGGCGATCGCCGCCGGCAAGCCCCTGTTGGGGATTTGCATTGGCATGCAGGTGTTGTTCGACGGCAGCGAAGAAGGGCAACGGCCGGGGTTGGGCCTGATCCCCGGTCAAGTGCGGCGGTTTCGCTCGGAGCCGGGCCTCACCATTCCCCACATGGGCTGGAACCAACTCGCATGGGCCCAACCCGATGGCCCCCTCTGGCACGGTGGGGACGCCCAACCCTGGGTTTATTTTGTCCATTCCTACGCCGCCCAACCCGGTCATCCCGCCGATGTCGCTGCCACCGCCACCCACGGTCACCAAACCTTTGTGGCGGCGATCGCCCGTCCCCCTCTGTTTGGCGTGCAGTTTCACCCCGAAAAATCGGCGGCGGTCGGTTTGCAGATTCTGCGCAACTTTGTCCGTTATGCTGAGTCTATATACGGGTGACCCCAACCTTTCCGCAAATGCCCTTCATGCACCACAAAACCACAATTTTCTTGGCGATCGCCCTGGGTCTGGGCTTGACGGGCGGAGTCGCCCCAACGTTGGCCCAATCCAACGCCGGTTTCATCATTTTTGGCAAAATTCGCGACAACGCTTTGGATTACACCCTCGACAACGGGGCATCCAACCAAGTCGATCGCTACTCCTTGTTCATCAAGCCGCAAAAGCTCCCCATCAACGAAATTTTTATTACCTATCCCGAAGGTTTTGAGGGTCAGTTCGATCCCAAAAGCATGGCCGTAGAGGTGGGCGGTCGTCCTGTGCCCCTGGAAAGCAGCAAGTGGAACCCCGGCAACCGCACCGTTGAATTGGTGCTCAAAGAAGCGATTCCGGTGGATCGAACGGCAACGGTGGTGCTCTCCAACGTCCGGAATCCGTTTTTTGGCGGGCTATTTCAGTTCGATGCCCGCATTCGCAGCATTACCGATCTGCCTGTGCTGCGCTACGTCGGCTCGTGGATGATTGGCATTGACTAGGGGCTGTGGGGTTTTGCTGAAAATTTTCCCCGGTCTAGGTTCTTGATTTACCCTCATCCCCTAACCCCTTCTCCCAAGTGGGGAGAAGGGGAACGAGAGGGCTTTTGGCTCCCTCTCCTCAATTCCTAAGCCTGCCGAAGAAGGGGGAGGGCTGGGGTGAGGGTTCATCAAATCTTGAACACCGTTTCCGGGGCGCCCAAATCCGGCAAAGCGGTTTGCAGTTGACGAATTTCATCGCGGTGGGCTTCGATCCCCAAGCGACCGTCCGCTTTGAGGGCAATCTGCACGATCTCGGGCCGCTGGGCCCCCCGCCAATAAAATGCCCCCGCCAGGGGTGCCAACGCCGGCAAACCCCAAACCCAAGGGCCCCACTCCGGAGCGGCCAAACTCAAGACCAACGCCAAACACCCCAATCCCAGCAACGTCAACAAACTCAGAAAGATCGCCAAAGCCGCGCTGGCGGCTACTTGCCCCTCCAGGGTCACCACCTCAGCCCCCGGGGCAACGGCTTGGGGTTGGTAGCCTCGGCGCTGGAAGTGGGCGCGCACCTTGGTTAAAATCGGTTCCGGCGGCAAGCGCCAGTAGGCCCGTTCCCGGCGTTCTTTGATCGAAGCCCGGACAAAAAACACCGGCCAATCAGCGAGAGCAAACTCAGGGTCAAAGCCGAAGGGGTCGCCAAAGATTCGGGGGTCATGGTTGTTTGGGGCCAAACACTTTGTACAGGACATAGGCTACGCCGGCGAGGAGGCCCAACGAAATCAGGGTAGACAGCAGGTTTAGGAAAAAGCTTAGCAACTTGAAGGCCAGCAGACCCACCACCACAATGGCCACAATTTTGGCGGGGCCGGTTAGCCCGTGGATCCACCCGGTTAAACCTTGCCAGCCTTGGGCGATCGCCCCGGTTACGGATGCCGCCTCTGGCTGGGGCATGGGGCGGGTGGGGGGTGGGTTGGCGCCCACTTCCCGTTCCAGTTCGCGAAAACGCGCTTCCAAATCGTCGGTCATGGTTCCTCCGTGCAGTGGGGCTTGGCGTGCTTCTGGCCCATGGATGGCCAAATGTATCTTAGTCTTGACTGGGTGGGGAAAGGGGGCCCACCGCGTCCCAATCGGGGGTTGGATTGGCTTCCCGCTCGGCGGCCCGGCGCTGGTAGAGGTTGGTCAAAATGGTCTGCCAATCTTGGGCATTGAGGGGCGAAGCCGCCACCGGCAAGGGCGGTGCCGTCATCTCCTGCAAACGTTGGTGGGCATGGTGGGCCCGGGCGCGCACCGTGGGCACCGGATCGGCCACGGCACTGGTTTGCAATTGGGCCCGCCAAGCCGATCGCCCCTCCACCCATTCCGGAAAAGCCCGCCCCAAACCTTCGAGACCCACGATCGCCCCGTACCGCACCACCCATTCTTCATCTTGTTGCAGGGCAAACAACAACGCCTCCAACACCTCTTGACGGGCCATGGCCTGCACTTCGGCCGGAAACCATTCCCACCGCAAAAAACCCAACCCTTTGGCGGCCGCCCGCCGCACACTGGTGGCAAAATCGGCCGTGGCGGCCCCCAACAACGTCAACAGACCCCGGGGATCGCCAATCAAGGCCAGCGCCCGGATGGCCCAAGCCCGGGCCGTGTAATTGTGCCCATCCAATTGGGTCAACAACTCCGGCACCGCCACGCTGCCCAACGCCGCCAAGCCCTCGACCGCAGCGACGGCCGCCCCGGGATTGTTGTAGCCCAACACTTCAATCAAAATCGGCACCGCCGCCGGCTGGGGTTGTGCGGCCAAATTCTCCACCGCCGTTACCAATTCCTTGGCACTTTCGGCTTGCTCGATCGCCGCCACCAAATCGCTCAAAGGTTTCACAACAAGTCATCCATGAGTTGCAAAACAGGTTGCAAATGGGGGGCAGGGGGCCCGTCCCCCAGGTTTTTTTCCAGGATGCCCCGCAACGCCATCAATTTGAGGCTATTTTCCGCCAAGGTCTGGGCGATCGCCGTTGCCGCCGGCAGGTAGCCCGTGGCCCCCAAATCCGCCAAAGCCGCCCGCCGCAGTTGCAGATCGGGATGGGCCAACCCCTGAACCAAGCGATCGCCGTAGCTGGCTTGGCCGGTCAATTGATGCAGCGCCCGCGCCGCGGCCAGGGCAATGCGGGGCACCTCGTGGGCCAAAAACGGTTCGATGTCGGCGATCGCTTCCGGTGCCCCCAGATCCCCCAAAGCTTCGATCAGGGCATCGTAGGGTTGGGCGAGGTGGGGCGGTTCCGGCGCCGGTTCCGTATCCGGGACTTGATCGCGCAACAGCCGCCGCAACGGGGCGATCGCCGCCGGGGCCTGCAGCATCGCCAAAGATTGGGCCGCCGCCTCCCGCACATAAAAATCCGTACAGGCCAAGGCTTCCATGAGGGGGCCAACGGCTTGGCGATCGCCCAGCTTTCCCAACGCCCGGGCCGCATTGCGCCGCAGGGGGTAGCCCCCCGCCGAGGTGCGATCGCCCTCATCCGTCAAGGACTCGATCAAAAGCGCAATGGCTTCGGGATGGTGCACCCGAAACCGTCCCAACCACCAGGCGGCATAGACCCGCAGCCCCGATCGGCCCCCGCAAATGGGCGATCGCCGTTTCCAGGGTTAAATTTTCGGTCATGTCCCCTCGCCAAGCCCGGTTTCCCATACTATACAAGTTTCGGTAAACCGGTGAATTCGATGGCGGATCCAACTCCCCTGGCCCTTTGGATCAAACGTTTGTTTATCCCCCTCCGCATCGTGGGTTTGGCCTATGTCGGGCTGCTGCTGGTGTTGTTTTTCAACCAAGACAACATGGTGTTTGTGCCGTCTCGCACGGTGACGGAAACCCCCCAATCCGTCGGCCTGCGGTTTGAATCTTGGAAAATTCCCACCGCCGACGGCGAAACCCTGGCCGCCTGGTTTATCCCTGCCCCCATGGCGATCGCCACCTTGGTGTACTGCCACGGCAACGGCGGCAACATCGGCAACCGCATCCCCTACCTGCCCATTTTTCACAGCTTGGGGCTATCGGTGGTGCTGTGGGATTACCGGGGCTACGGGCAAAGTACGGGCCGCCCCAGCGAAGCCGGTTTTTACCAAGATGCCGCCGCCGTGATGAACTACCTGCAGGAACAGCACCAAATACTCCCCGGCCCCAAAACCGTGGTCTACGGCGAAATCCTTTGGGTGGGGGGGGTGGCCTCGTACCTGGCGGCCCAATACCCGGTCAAAGGATTGGTGTTGGGGGCAACCTTCACGGCGGCGGTGGATCGGGCCGCCGAGTTGTACCCCTTCCTGCCGGTGTGGTGGCTGGCCCGCTCCCGGTTTGATACCCGCGCCCGCTTGCCCCAAATCACCGCGCCGGTGCTGGTGTTGCACAGCGTCGAAGATGAAATTATCCCCATTCACCACGGCCGCGCCCTCTACGCCGCCGCCAACCAACCCAAAACCCTGGTGGAGCTGACCGGCGATCACAACAACGGTTTTCTGGACAATGCGATCGCCTATGGCGAAGCCCTGGCCAAGTTTCTGACTTCCTTGCCCTAAATGCTGTCGTCAAACTGGGGGACGTGGAGTAAAATCAAGGAAAACCAGAAGGGTTGCGCACATGGGTACCCATCGCCGCCACGACCTCTCAGACGAAACGTGGCAATTGTTGGAGCCGCATTTACCAGGAACCAGGGGACAGCAGGGTCGCCCCGCCCAAGACAACCGACGGTTTCTCAATGCTGTTTTTTGGATCCTGCGTACAGGGGCCCCATGGCGGGACTTGCCCCCGGACTACGGGGATTGGAAAAATGTGCATCGTCGCTTTTGTCGGTGGCGGGACAAAGGGATCTGGGAAACGCTTTTCCATCTTTTGATGGAAGAGCCAGAATACCAATGGTTGATTATGGAGACCAGCCAAGCGGGGGGGGACAAAGGGCGAAGATCGGGATATGGACGACGCCGAAGGGGCCTCAACCCCACGATACATCTGGCCGTGGCTGCGCCTGGTATGCCGATCCGAGGCCTTGTTGCAGAAGGTGCCCGTGCTGATTGCCAACAGGCTTGCCAATGCATGAAGGACATACCCTCCCCATAGGATGCTGGGGGATGGTGGGCGATTGAATTGTGGGTTATGGGCCAGAGCGGGGTCGGGAGGCGGTCTATTTTGACGATACTCCCTAAGGGTTTTTCGTGTTTTTTTTGGTCTTGGCTTTTTCCCGTTCCTTCTCCCGCTCGGCGGCCCGCCGGGCTGAGGCTTTGGCTTCTTTCTCCGCCTGGGTCGCCCGATATTCGGCTTCCCGCCGCTCTTCGTCTTTTTTGGCTAGGTAGTAGGCGTAGTCCCCATTGTAGGGATGCAATTCCCCGTCCCGCACCTCCACAATCCGGTTGGCCACCTGCGAAATGAAATAGCGATCGTGGGATACCAAGACCACGGTGCCTTCCTCATAATTGCGCAGCGCTTCTTCCAACATTTCTTTGGCGGGAATGTCCAAGTGGTTGGTGGGCTCGTCCAATACCAGAAAGTTGAGGGGGGTTAAAAACAAACGGGCGAGGGCCAGCCGCGCTTTTTCGCCGCCGCTGATGTCGCGTACTTTTTTGAAAACCGTGTCGCCGCTAAACAAAAACTGCCCCAAGACCGTCCGCAGTTCTTGGTTGGTGAGATCGGGGAAAGCCGATTGCAGGGTCTCGAAAACCGTTTTGTGCAAATCGAGGGCTTCGGCTTGGTTTTGTTCAAAATAGCCGGGCAAGACGTTGTGCCCCAGTTCGATCTGGCCCTCCAGGGGCGTTTCCAGACCCACCAACAACCGCAGCAGCGTCGATTTGCCGGCGCCGTTGGGCCCCACCAAGGCAATGCGATCGCCCCGTTCGACTTCCAGTTTGGCCCCCAAAAACAAAATGTTCTCGCCGTAGGCATGGGCGACTTGGTTCACGCTGGCCACGATCCGGCCGGTGCGGCTCGGCGGTGGAAACCGAAACCGGAGGGTGCGCACATCGCTATCGGGGGCTTCGATGCGCTCAATTTTTTCCAACATTTTTTCCCGGCTTTTGGCTTGGGTGCTGCGGGAAGCCTTGGCCCGAAACCGCTCCACAAATTCCTGTTGCTCGGTCAAATACTTTTGCTGCCGTTCGTAGGCCGAGCCCTGGGCTTCTCGCAACGCGGCTTTTTGCTCCAAATACTGCGAATAGTTCCCCAGGTAGGTGGTGGATACCCCCCGCTCGGTCTCGACGATTTGGGTGCAAAGCCGATCCAAAAAGGCCCGGTCGTGGGACACGATCGCCAGGGGAATTTTCTGATTTTTGAGGTACCCTTCCAACCATTCGATCGCCTCTACGTCCAGGTGGTTGGTGGGTTCGTCCAGCAACAATACATCCGGCTCCTGCAACATCACTTTGCCCAAATTGATGCGCATTTGCCAACCGCCGCTGAACTCTTCCACCCGGCGATCGCTGTCTGTGGGCGCAAACCCCAATTCCGGCAACATTTTGGCGATGCGGCTTTCCAGTTCGTAGCCGTTGCAGGCCTCAAACCGCCGTTGGCACCGATCCAACTGTTTGAGCAGGGGTTCGTAATCTTGCCCCTCCTGCAGGTTTCCAATTGCTCGCCGATCGCCGCCAAGTCCCGCTGCGCTTGCGAGGCTTCCTGGAAGGCTTGCCACATCTCGGCTTGCACGGTGCGTTGGAGGTCGAGGGCAAATTCCTGCGCCAGGTAAGCCACTTTCAGGCCGGCGGGCTTGACCACATGGCCCGCCGTGGGCTCGATCTCCCCGGCTACAATTTTGAGTTGGGTGGATTTGCCGGCTCCGTTGACCCCCACCAACCCAATGCGATCGCCCGGCTTGATTTCCCAGTTGATGTCCTGGAGAACTTCGCCGGTGGTATAAATTTTTTGGATGTGTTCGAGCCGTAGCATGGGGTTTGGGGAACGCTAACCTTAACTATAGTGGAACTGTAGTGGCAATCCTGGAACTCCTTTCCCCGGAATCCATGGGCAGAATGCTGGCGCCCGAACCCCATCTCGAACCCAAGTTAGCAGGGTTCCACCCCGTGAAAACGCTGTAAATCCATCAGGCGATCGCCGTTGGGGAGGGTTTCAAAGATATCCACCAGGCGATACTGCCACAAAATTTCTGCCGGGCCGTATTCGTAGCGGGTGCGTACCGGTTCCCCCACGGTTTCATCGATGCCGCTGAAGTTGACCATGGCCAAGCCGTTGCGCTCGATTACATCGGCGGCGGTTTGACCAAACAGGGGGCTATCGCGGTCGATGGGGTGGTACACCGTCCAACTCAAGCGAAAATTGGGCGAGCGGCTGCGGGTTAACGGCAGTTCGTAGAAGCGCCGCACCCCTTGCCCTTCGGCGGTGATTTCGTCTTGAAACCAAGAGAGGCTGACTTGGGCATCGTAAACTTGGTTGTGGCGTTGGTTGGCGATCCGAAACATGAGGGTGGGCACCCGATTGTGGGGCGCAATCACGGCTTTCTGGCTGAACATCACCCGCGCCGTCGGGCGGGCAAACCGGGCAAAGGATAACCCCGTCAGCAGGGCGATCGACACCACCCCCACCATCGCCTCCAGGGACACCACCGTATGGGTGTAGCCGGTTTGGGGATACATGTACCCGTAGCCAATGGAAGCCAAGGTCTGGACGCTGAAAAAGTAGCGATCGGCGAAGGATTGGGCGTTGGCAATGCCTTGGGGATCGAGGGCATAGAGTCCCGCAAAAATCAGGTTGAGAGCCACATAGGCCAGGGCGATCGCCCCCAAAAACGCCGGCCAGGGCACCAACAACATTAGATGGTAGGGGTCGCGCAGGTAAGCCCGCCAATCTTGCCCCCCCGTACCGTAAAACGACCGTCGGCGACAGCAATGCGAATTTTGCGGTTCATGGATGCTTCCCCAGGGCATCGCCCATTGTAGAGCCATCTGGATTGTGCCTTGTCCGGAGGGGGCAAACCGCCCGCTTGGTTCGGTTGCCACCGCCAACCAGACTGCGATAATAAACCAAAGAAACCCACGGAAATCACCATGGCCGTTAAAAAAGAAGACCCCAAGCAACCGCGATCGCGCTTTATCGGCAACATTCTGTTGTTGGTGGGCACCGGCTTGCTGGCCTTGAACTTTCTGTTGCCCAATCTGGTGGGCGATCGCACGCCCCAGGTGCCCTACAGCTTGTTCATTCACCAAGTGGAATCCCATCAAGTGGCGCGGGTGGCCGTCGGTCAAGACAAAATCCGGTACCAACTGCGCAGCGAAGACACCGCCAACCCGGGTCAAGTTTTTGCCACCACCCCAATTTTTGATTTGGAACTGCCCAAGCGACTGGAGCAAAACGGCGTGGAATTTGCCGCCATTCCCGTGGGCGGCCCCAACTGGTTTGGCACCCTGTTGAGCTGGATCATTCCCCCCCCTGATTTTCGTCGGCATTTTGCAGTTCTTCAATCGAGGGGCGGGCGGCCCCGGCGGTCTTCAAATTGGCAAAAGCCGCGCCAAGGTCTATGTGGAAGGAGCCGCCCCCAAAATCCTGTTTGCGGATGTGGCCGGCGTGGACGAAGCCAAAACCGAACTGGAAGAAATCGTCCAATTCCTGAAAACCCCGGAACGCTACACCAAGCTGGGGGCCAAAATCCCCAAAGGTGTGCTGTTGGTGGGACCTCCTGGCACCGGCAAAACCCTCTTGGCCAAGGCGGTCGCGGGGGAAGCAGGCGTACCATTCTTCAGCATTTCCGGTAGTGAATTCATTGAATTGTTTGTGGGGGTGGGTTCCTCCCGGGTGCGGGACTTGTTCGATCAGGCCAAAAAACAAGCGCCTTGCATTGTGTTCATTGACGAATTGGACGCCATCGGCAAATCCCGCAGCAGCGGCGGTTTCTATGGCGGCAACGACGAGCGGGAACAAACCCTCAACCAGCTCCTCACCGAAATGGACGGCTTCTCCGCCGACGGCAAAACCGTGATTGTATTGGCCGCCACCAACCGCCCCGAAACCCTTGATCCCGCTTTGTTGCGGCCCGGTCGGTTCGATCGCCAGGTGTTGGTCGATCGCCCCGACAAATCCGGCCGGGAAGCGATCCTGAAAATTCATGCCGCCAAAGTGACCTTGGGGCCCGATGTCGATTTGGTCGCGATGGCGGCCCGCACCCCCGGATTTTCTGGCGCCGACTTGGCCAACTTGGTGAACGAGGCCGCGTTGTTGGCCGCCCGGGCGGGTCGAACCGCCGTCAGCCAAGCCGATTTGGCGGAAGCCATTGAACGGGTGGTGGCCGGACTGGAGAAAAAGAGCCGGGTGCTCAACGAGAAGGAACGGCGGATTGTGGCCTACCACGAAGTGGGGCACGCTTTGGTGGGAGCCCTCAACCCTGGCAGCGGCAAAGTGGAAAAGATCTCGATTGTGCCCCGGGGGATGGCCGCCCTGGGCTATACCCTGCAACTGCCCACCGAAGACCGGTTCCTGCAGAGCAAAGAGGAATTGGAAACCCAAATTGCCACCCTGTTGGGGGGACGTTCTGCCGAGGAATTGGTGTTTGGCAGCATCACCACCGGCGCCGCCAACGATCTGCAACGGGCCACCGACCTCGCCGAAAAAATGGTTACCGGCTATGGCATGAGCCAAGTGCTGGGGCCCCTCGCCTACCAACAACCCCAAAACTCCTTTTTGGGCGGAGGCACCATGGGGCGATCGGTCAGCCCTGCCACCGCCGAGGCGATCGACAACGAGATCAAGGCGATCGTCGAAGCCGGCCACCACAAAGCGCTGGAGATCTTGCGGCACAACCGGGGTTTGTTGGAGGAAATTGCCGAAAAACTCCTGGAAAATGAAACCATGGAAGGATCGCAACTGCACGAGTGGTTGTCCCAAGTGCAGACCCCAGCGCCCGTGGCCGCCTAAGTCGTCGCCTCCGGTTGGGGCGACCCACCGCACCCGTTCACTCCTGGTCAATTCACCATGCTAAAACTGCACGTTCCTACCGTGGTTTGCGACGGTTGTTTGGAAACCGTCACCCAAGCCATCTTGCAAACCGATCCCACAGCCACCGTCCGCGCCGATCTGGCCACCAAAACCTTTACGGTGGAGACCCAGACCGATGCCAGCGTCCTGCGGGAGGCGATCGCCGCTACGGGCCATCAAGTGTCATGAACGCAAGCGCATTGGCCGCCCGGCTGCGGGAGCATTTTGACCTGGTGCACATCGAGGTGGAAGACCAAAGCGATCGCCACCGTCATCACCGCGAGGCCGGGGGGGGCGGGCACTATCAAGTGGTGTTGGTGACGGCGGATTTTGAGAACAAATCCCCCATGGAGCGCCACCGTTTGGTTTACCAAGCCCTCGCCTCCGAAATGGGCACCACCATCCATGCCTTGGCTTTGACCACTCTGACCCCCAACCAGTGGCGGGCGGGGCGTTCGCCGTCTGAAATTGGTGGCACCACCCCTTAGAATAAAGATGTAACGATGCGTAAAGCACTTTTTGCCAACGTCCATCAAGCACTTGAGGAATATCGAAAAATGGCCTTTGAACTGCCGAAACTGCCCTACGCCATGGATGCCCTCGAAGCCTCGGGGATGTCCGTCAAGACCTTGGAATACCACTACGGCAAGCACCACCAAGGGTACGTCACCAACCTCAACAAATTGTTGGAAACCGAGACGGCCTATGCCGACAAGTCTTTGGAAGAGGTGATCCAAGCAAGCTACCAGGACAAGAAGATGGGGGTCTTCAACAACGCCGCCCAGGTGTGGAACCACACTTTCTACTGGAATGGCATCAAACCCAACGGCGGGGGGGCCCCACCGGCGACCTGGCCGCGGCGATCGACGCCAGCTTCGGCAGCCTCGACAAACTCAAAGATGAGTTCAAGAATGCCGGCGGCACCCAATTTGGCAGCGGCTGGGCCTGGTTGGTCAAAGAAGGCAACACCCTGAAGGTGACCAAGACCCCCAACGCCGAAAATCCCCTCACCGTGGCCGGCCAAGTGCCCCTGCTGACCATGGACGTGTGGGAACACGCCTACTACCTCGACTTCCAGAACAGCCGGCCCAACTTTATGGCCAACTTTGTCGAGAAGTTGATCAACTGGGAGTTTGTGGCCCAAAACTTTGCCGCTGCCGCCTAATTGGCGGGGGGATGGATTCG
>JAAUUG010000038.1 GCA_012031195.1 Oscillatoriales cyanobacterium SM2_1_8 | reverse complement strand
GCGGGTCACTGCCTGGAAAGATAGCTCGATGCCAGGTAAATATTCAATTAACTCCCCACCTCTCACAACGGTGGGGAGTTCCCTTTTTGGTAGTGCTGAATGGTATAGTCATTTTAATTAAGAATGCGCCTATAAAAGGACAACATTGGCTCTCGAGTTCATACTGAGCAAGGGTTTGAGCTTGGAAAAATCTGTATCAAATTCAAGTTGAATGACTATATTTGGGCGACTTTCAGAAAAGGGCAAAAGCGTAAAGGGTTACGAGAGTCCTGGCGCACTCAAACAAACTCGAAAGCCGAAGTGGTCGCTAGGTCTGTTGGAGTCGGCGAAGTAGCGGCTGGCAGAACGACAGTCCCCCGGAGGCTGTTCCGGGAACCGCCGCGCATCATTCTCTTGGTGCTATTCCCACCCGTTATCCAAGCGCTACTATCGGTCGGCGCTCCAGCATAGTTGGCGTGCCACACATCTTCGCACCACTCATACACGTTGCCGTGCATGTCGTACAGCCCAAAGCCGTTGGGTGGAAAGCTGCCCACATTGGTTGTCTGCCCTCGGGGAGTGTTATCGGGGGCGTTGCCGTAGGAGCCAAGGCCGTAATTCACCAAGTCGGTTGTGATGGTTGCCCCATAGTGAAAGGGGGTGGTGGTGCCGGCCCGGCAGGCGTATTCCCACTCCGCTTCGCTGGGCAGTCGATAGGTTTTGCCGCTGCGCTGGCTAAGGCGACGGCAGAATTCTTTGGCATCTTCCCAGATCACCCGCTCCACTGGGCGCTGCAAACCTTTGAAATACGCGGGGTTATTTCCCATGACAGCCTGGTACTGTGCCTGGGTTACGGCAAACTTGCCCATCCAAAAGCTTGGCACGTTCACCCTGCGCTGTGGACCTTCCAAGTCTGACCTTCCAACCTCGCGGCTGGAGCCCCCCATCGTGAACTGCCCCCCGGGAATTCTCAGCAGCTCCAGCCGCACGCCGCCGGGCAGGGTTTCCACATACTGCTGGGCTTGACCCCGCTGGCGCCGCACGATTTGCCCCCGGTCGTTCACAAATACCGTCTCAAAGGAAATCAGGGGTTGCCGTCCCCAGGCGCTGGCGGGAACCATACCGAAGGGATGGAGGTGCAGGCGATCGCCCAACAGGGTGCCCCCCCCATCCCATCAAACCCAAACCCATCCACTGCAAAAATTTCCGTCGCATAGTTCCTCCATTTGGATTGCTAAACCACTTTTTCCGGGCTTCCCCAAAATCCTACCTAAAATCGAGGGCCGGTTCCATGGTTTTTCTCCCCTCTCCCTCTTTCGGCAGGCTCAGGAACCGGGGAGGTAAACGCGAAGCGGCCTCTCGCAGAGTGGGCAAAAATTCCGGCGGCAGTCCTGACCGGTATCCCGGAACATCCAGCCCTGAGCTCGGAAGGTCGAGAAAATAGCTCGGAACCTCTGGCCGCAAACCTCAATCGGCAAATTGCCGGGCGCAGAGCTGAGCGTAGCGGCCACCCTGTTGCAACAGTTCCTCGTGGTTTCCGGACTCTACAATTTGCCCATGCTCCACCACAAAAATGCGATCGCACCGCCGTACGGTGGCCAACCGGTGGGCAATTACCACGGTGGTGCGGTTCACTGTCACCCGGTGCAACGCTTCCTGCACCAAGGCTTCCGATTCGGCGTCCAGGGCTGAGGTGGCTTCGTCTAAAATCAGAATTTTCGGGTTGCGCAAGACCGCCCGGGCGATCGCCAGCCGTTGCCGTTGCCCCCCCGACAAATTGATTCCCCTTTCCCCGACCCGGGTCTGAAACCCTTCCGGCAACTGCATCACAAAATCATAGGCGTTGGCGATGCGGGCTGCTTCCACGATCTCGGCCATGGCGAAAGTCCGCCCAAAGGCCAAATTTTCGGCGATGGTGCCCGCAAACAGTACCGTATCCTGGGGCACCAGGGCCATGGCTTGCCGCAAATCCCCCAGGGGTACGGTGCGAATGTCGATGTCGTCCAGCAAAATGGCGCCGGTCTGGGGATCGTAAAACCGCAGCAACAGCGAAACCAACGTTGATTTTCCGGAACCGGAGCCCCCCACCAACGCTACGGTTTCCCCCGGACACACCCGCAAATGGATGTTGCGCAATACCGGTGGGTTGTCCCCGTAGGCAAAGGTTACCCCCCGATACTCGATTTGACCCTGCAACGGCGGCAATGACACCGGATAGGGCGGGTCGGTCACCGTCGGGGCGATCGCCATCAGTTCAAACACTCGATCGCAGGAAGCCTCGGTTTGTTTGAGTTCGTTGTAACTGTTGGTGCTGTTGACGATGGGATCGATGAGGAGGGCCACCCCGGCGCCAAAGGCTACAAACTCGTTGGCCGACAACACCCCCCGGCCAATCTGCCATCCGGCAAACACCAACAGCAGGGCAATGCCCGCCGCCTCCATCAACCCCACCACCGGGTATTGCACCGCTTTGATCCGTTCGCCGGCAAACTGGGCTTGGCGATTTTCTTCGGCTTCGTGGCGAAACCGCCGAATTTCGTAGGTTTCGGTGCCAAAGGCCCGCACCGCCCGCACCCCCGCAAACACCTCCGCCAACACCGAGGAGAGGTTGGAGACCCGGGCCTGGCTGCGGTGGGAACGCTCCAACATTTGCTGCCCAAACCAGGCCACCGCATACCCGATCGCTGGGGCGATCGCCGTCACCACCAACATCATTTGCCAATCCAACCAACACAGGTAGACCAGCACAAACACCAGTTGCAAGACCGAGGGCAAAAATTGATAGAAAAACTTGCCGATGGCCTCCCCCAGGCGATCGACATCTTCGGTGAGGCGGTAGGACAAATCCCCCGCCCGCGCCTCGCCAAAATAGGACAAATCCAAGCGATGGAGGTGGGCATAGGTGGCCACCCGCACATCCCGGGCCATGGCCAACGCCGCCGCCGCCATAAACACCTGTTGACCGTATTGGGTGATTCCTCGCACCCCAAACAGCAACAACGTCCACAGGGAAATGGCGACCAATTGTCGCACCTGCCCCGCCGCCAACGCCTTGGAAATTTCCCCCAAAATGTGCGCCAGCAGCGGCATCGAGCCGATAAACACCACCATGCAGACCGTGCCCCGCACAATCTGCCCTAGGTAGGGCCGCAAATAGGGCTGCAACCGGTAATAGGTCGAAGGGGAACGCTTGGCTACCACAGAACAACCGACTTAAATCGACGAGATTTCTTTTTCTTTGTCGGCTTGCACCTCATCGACTTTTTTGATGTATTTCTCCGTCAACTTGTCGATTTGTTCCTGCTGCTTCTTGGCTTCGTCTTCGGAAATTTCTTTGTTTTTTTCTTCCTTGCGCACCGCGTCGATCGCATCGCGCCGCACGTTCCGAATCGATACCTTGCCCTCTTCGGCCAACTTGGACACCGTCTTGGCCAATTCTTTGCGGCGATCGGCCGTCAACGGCGGAATGTTGAGGCGGATGGTGCCGCCGTCGTTGCTGGGGGTCAAGCCCAAATCCGATTCCATGATCGCCCGTTCAATCAATCCCATCGAACTGCGATCGAACGGTTGAATGGCGATCGTCGAAGCGTCGGGGGTGGCAATGCTGGCCAAGGACTTCAGCGATGTGGGAGCCCCGTAGTATTCCACCGAAATGCGATCCAACAACGTGGCGTTGGCCCGACCGGTGCGCACCGTATTGAAATTTTGTTGGGTGGCTTCGACCGATTTTTGCATCCGGGCTTCGACATCACTTAACTTCACAGTTCCCTCCCACATAGGTGCCAATCGATTCTCCCATAACGGCGCGGCGAATGTTCCCCGGCACCTGCAAATCAAACACGACGATGGGAATGTTGTTTTCGCGGCAGAGGGCAAAGGCGGTGGCATCCATCACCCGCAAGTTGTCGGCGATCGCCCGGTCGTAGTTGAGGTGGGTGTAGCGTTTGGCGTGGGGGTTGTGTTTGGGATCGCTGTCGTAGATGCCGTCTACTTTGGTGGCCTTAAAAATGGCTTCGGCATCGATTTCGGCGGCCCGCAGGGCCGCGGTGGTGTCGGTGGTAAAAAACGGGTTGCCGGAGCCGGCCCCAAAAATCACCAGCCGTTTGTTTTCCAGGTGGCGAATGGCCCGCCGGCGAATGTAAGGCTCGGCGACTTCCCGCATCTCGATCGCCGTGAGGACGCGGGTGGGCACCGGTTCCGGCAGCCGCTCGAAGGCATCCTGCAACGTGAGGGCGTTCATCACCGTGGCGATCATGCCGATGTAGTCGGCTGTGGCCCGATCCATGCCCTTCTCGGCGGCGTTCATGCCCCGAAAAATGTTGCCGCCGCCCACCACGATCGCGAGTTCGATGCCGTCGCGGGCAATGGTGGCCACTTCTTGGGCGATCGCCTGCACCACCTCCGGATCGATGCCAAAGGGCCGGTTGCCCATCAGGGCTTCGCCGCTAAGTTTGAGCAAGACCCGCTTGTATTTCCACGTCATCGCTTTGCTCCGGTTTCCAACCCATCATCATAAACAGCAAACCGGCCGATTTGCCGAAATGTTTGGGGCGGGCTTAGGTGACCGGATCCAGGTGCAGGGTATCGGCCAGGAGGGTGGGATGCCAGCGATCGCCCGTGTGGTGGAGATGGGACAGGGAACACAGGGGCCAACCCGAAAGCGAAGGGGTGGTCGGCCGACCAACCCGGCAATGGCGCCAAATACCGAACGTTCGTGGCCGATCCACAATTGATTTTCCGGGGTGGCGGTCAATCTTTGGGCGGTCGCGGCCGTGCGGGCCAGCAGGTCAGCTTCGGTTTCGGGGTATGCGGCGATCGCCGGCGAACGGTAGGTCAGGTCAATTGGAAACTCGGCGGCCAGGGCTTCCGGGGCTAAGCGGGCCGGGGTGGCGGTCATCCAATCCGGGTGCAACCATTCGCCGAGGCCGGGTTCCAGGCAGATGGTTAACCCCAAAACCTGGGCGATCGCCGAGGCGGTTTGCACGGTGCGCAAAAAAGGCGAAGCGTAGATGCGGGCGATGGGGGATTGGGCCAAACGCTGGGCCAGGGCATGGGCCTGTTGCCAGCCGTCGGCGGAAAGGGGGGATCGTAGGGGCGATCGGCCGTCTCGAACCAGCGGGAATCGACAAAATCTTGACGGTTGGCGTGGCGTGCAATCCAAACCTGTGGCATTTTGAGCAGCCCAAATCTTGCCTCAATTGTGCCAGGATTTGGCGACGGCTCGTTCTAAAATAAAAGCCTAAGAACCTCGCCAATAAGCAAAAATGGCTGAACCCGTGGCCGCTGCCGAAATTTTGAGCCGTTATGCCCAAGCGATCGCGATTTTCGAGGGTTAAACCTCAGCGGTGCTAGTTTTGGGCGGGCAGATTTGCGCGCAGCCGATTTTCGGGGGGCGATCCTGGATCGCAGCAATTTTTGGTCGGCGGAGCTCAGCGAAGCCAATTTTGCCGGGGCGGATCTCACCCGGGCGGACTTCAGCGATGTTTCGGCGTGGGATGCCGACTTCAGCCAGTGCCGGCTCCAGCACACCAATTTCCAAAACAGCGATCTCAGCGGCAGCCGCTTTTTTGAAGCCCAGTTCGACACGGTGAATTTTCGGGCCGCCGTTTTGAATCGGGCGGTGTTGCGGGGCATGAACCTGAGCCGCAGCAACTTCAACAAAACCTATTTGCTGGAAGCTGACCTCAGCGAAGCCGATTTGCAAGGGGTGAACCTGGTTTCGGCTTTTTTGTACCACGCCAACCTGGCGGGAGCCAACCTCGCCGGAGTGGACGGTACCGAAGCCGATCTGACCGGCGTCAACCTGCGGCGGGCGAACCTGTTGAACGCAGATTTCACCGAGGCGGAATTGGCCGATGCGGTGTGCGAGGGGGCTGACTTGCAACGGGTCTGCTTTCGGTACGCCAAGCTCGAAAACGCCAACTTGCACCGGGTGAACGCCACCGCCGCCAACTTCAGCAAAGCCCGACTGAATCAAGCGCGGTTGGCGGGGGCCTGCCTTCACCAAGCCAATTTTTGGGGTGCGGACTGCCATGGGGCCGATTTGCAACTGGCCGATTTGCGGGAGGCTTCGTTGGTGGGCACCGACTTGACCGCTGCCAATTTGCAGGGGGCCCAGACCCCGCCCCGCTGGGCCGACGACGTGCGTCTTTGCCAAACCACCTTGCCCGATGGCACCCTCAGCCAGCGCGATTGCGCCAAGTGATTGCTATATGGTCGTTCCAATTGGGAATGAGACGTTTTTCCTGCCGAACAAAAGTCCAATAAAACCCAGTGCGGGGGCTTCGCCCCTGCGACCCGACTTGCTTTGTCTTGTCGCTATGCAAAACAGCTATATGGTCATTTTAATTAAAACTGATACGGTTTTTCCTGCCCAACGAAAAGTCCAATAGAACCAATACGGGGGCTTCGTCCCTGCGACCCGACTTGTTTTGTCTTGTCGCTATGCAAAACAGCTATACCATGGAAACCAGCGAGGGATTTTCCCGTATGGAAAGCTTTTTGAAGCAGTTGTTTTTGATTGGGTTGGGCACCACCTCTCTGTTGGCGGAGCGGGCCCGCGAGTTGGCGGACGAGTGGGTCAAAGAGGGCAAAATCGATCCCCAGCAGGCGGCGGAGTTTGTGCGCGAAGCCACCGAACGGGTCAAAACCGAGCAGGAAAACCTGGAAGTTTTTGTGCAACGCCAAGTCCGCAACGTTTTGCAAGATTTGGGGGTGCCCCGCCAAAACGAAATGGACGAGTTGCGGGGTCGGATCGATCGCCTGGAACGGCAAATGCGGGAACTGGAAAACCGTTCGTGGCGCTAGGCACCCTCTATTTGGTGGGCACCCCCATCGGCAACCTTCAAGACATGACCCTCCGGGCGATCGCCGTGTTGCAGGGGGTGGCCCTGATCGCCGCCGAAGACACCCGCCACACGGGCAAGTTGTTGCAGCATTTTCAAATCGAAACCCCCCAAATCAGCTACCGCGAAGAAAACCATCGGGCCTGCAGCCAAATTTTGTTGGAGCGGTTGCGCGGGGGGCAGGATGTGGCGTTGGTGTCCGATGCCGGGATGCCCCTGGTGTCCGACCCGGGGGCCCCCTGGTGACCCTGTGCCTCGATGCCGGCATTCCGGTGGTGCCGGTGCCAGGGCCAACCGCCGCCGTTGCCGCATTGGTGGCTTCGGGTTTGGCCGGCGATCGCTTTGTGTTTGAAGGTTTTTTGCCCCTCAAGCCCAAGGTGCGCCATGCCCGCCTGGAGACCTTGGCCCGCGAAGAACGCACGATCGTTTTGTACGAAGCGCCCACCGTCTGCGGCAAACTTTGGGGGAGTTTGGCCGTGGCCTTGGGGGACGA
This sequence comes from Oscillatoriales cyanobacterium SM2_1_8, assembly GCA_012031195.1. Classification (GTDB taxonomy): domain Bacteria; phylum Cyanobacteriota; class Cyanobacteriia; order Pseudanabaenales; family Pseudanabaenaceae; genus UBA8156. Next base: position 7,541 of record JAAUUG010000038.1, on the reverse strand, counting down.
TCGCCCCTTGGTGCTGGCCCGGGAAATGACCAAACGCTACGAAGAATTTTGGCGGGGAACCCTCCAAACCGCGATCGCCCGCTACCTGGAACCCAAAGGGGAATTTGTCTTGGTGGTGGCGGGAGCTCCCCCCACCCATGAGGTCTGGGACGATGACGACGTGCAAACGGCCCTCCAACGGCTGCAGCAAGAGGGCAAATCTTTGGCGATCGCCAGCCGTGAACTGGCCACCCTCACCGGGCGATCGCGGCGGGAAATTTATCAGTTGGGGTTGCAAACCGGGGAATCCCCAACCTGACCCTGCACCTGCGCCCACAGATCGGGCCACAGGGTGGCCGGCACCGGGGTTTTGAGGGCCCGTTCCAGCCGCCGCTTTTTCTGGGCTTCGGCCACACAAGGAAGGCAGGGACACACGTAGGCAGCCCGCCCCATAGCCCGGCGATCGCCTTGATCCCATACCACCCGACGGCTATCGGCCAGGCGCACCACCCGCCAAAACTCCTGCCGGGGGGCCAACCGCCGGCAGCTCACGCACCGCCGCACATCCTTGGCGGCCATTACCCCTCGTCGTCGGTGATCGGTTCTTCGATTTCTTCCTCTTCGATCGCCGCTTCGGCTTGGTGTTGCCGCCGCACCTCGGCCGCCGCTTCAGCTTTGGCATCCTCCGCCCCGCGATCGTAGGACTTGGCTTCGCGGATATCGATTTTCCAACCGGTGAGCCGGGCCGCCAACCGCACGTTTTGCCCTTCTTTGCCGATCGCCAAGCTGAGCTGGTCTTCGTTCACCAACACGTGGGCTTGCCGCTCTTCGGCATCCATCAACCGCACCTCTTGAATGCGGGCGGGGCTAAGGGCATTGGCAATGTAGGTAGCCGGATCGGGAGACCAGCGGATGGCATCGATTTTTTCGCCCCGCAATTCGGCCACCACCGCCTGAATCCGCGAGCCCTTGGCCCCGATGCAGGCCCCCACCGGATCCACATCCCGCTCCAGGGTATCCACGGCAATTTTGGTGCGGGGGCCCACCGAACGGGTCGGGGGGTTCGCTTCCCGCGCCACCGCCACGATGCGCACCACCTCATCTTCGATCTCCGGCACCTCTTTGTAGAAGAGGTTCACCACCAGGGCCGCATCCGTTCGCGACACCACCAGTTGGGGCCCCCGTCGCGATCCTTCGTGAATTTTTTCAGGTAAACCTTGAGGGTTACCCCCGGCTTGTAATGGGAAACTTCGCTGAGCATTTGTTCCCGCCGGGGCAACTCCGCTTCGGCAATTTGACCGTAGCCGTTGTCAATTTCCAAAATCAGCGAACTGCGCTCAAACCGCAACACCTTGCCCAAAATCACCGAGCCTTCCAACGCTTGGAACTCCTCTTGGGTGAGGCGGCGCTGTTGATCTCGCAATTTTTGGGTCAGCACCTGCTTGGTTTGCATGGCCGCCATCCGCCCAAAATCCCCCTGTTCGGGGGTCACATCCACCACCACCGTGCCGCCCGCTTGGGCTTCGGGGGCCACTTCTTGCACCGCCGCCAACGCAATTTCCAAATCTTCGTTGGTTACGTCTTCGACGATGGTTTTGGTGGCCAACACCCGAAACCCTTCGCTTTCGAGATCCACTTCCACTTCAAAATTGCTGAAGTATTGCTCGTCAAAGTCGCTGCCTTCGGGGCGATAGGTTTTGCGATAGCGTTCGTACCCCTTGAGCAAAGCTTCTTGCAAAGCCGTTTGCACCGCATGTTTGGGCAAGTTCCACTTGTCGCTCATTTCCAAAATGTATTCGCCCAGTCCCGGCAATTTCAGCAACGACATCGCCTGTTTCTCCTATTTGATTGTGGTTCATGAAAAGAATTGACCCTACGCCAACTCCACGTGGGCGACTTCGGTACGGGCCAGTTTGAGGGTGCGCCCCTTTTGATTGAGCAAGATGTGGGTTTCGTCCCGACCCAAGAGGGTGCCCCGCCATTGTTGGGGTCGGCTGCCCCCCAAACCTTGCACCCGCACCGGAAACCCCCGAAATGCGGCAAAATCCCGATCGCTCTCCAAGCGTCGATCGATGCCGGGGCTGGAAATTTCCAACGTGTAGGCATGGGGAATCCGATCTTCGGCATCCAACCGCGCTTCGAGGGCCCGGCTCAGGGCTTCGCAGTCGTCCAGACCGGTCGGGCGATCGGGATGGCGAATGTCCACCCGCACCACGGCCGGATTTTTGTGGGTGTGGTAAAACACCTCCACCACTTCCAGCCCCAAGGGGATCGCCGTTTCGGTGGCTAGCTGCAACAGTTGCTCGATCAGGGGATGGCTCATAGCGATGGCCCAAAGAATAGCGGTAGCCAGAGGATAGCAGCCATAGAAAATGCCCCGACCGGCGGGGCGCCCCTAGTGTAGCGCAAGGGGGGTTTGTTGATCGGCGCTGGGATGGGGCAACACGGCGCCGTTGACGGGACATACGGCCAAACACACGCCGCAATCGATGCAGACCTCGCCATCGATCCAGTACCAGACGGTGCCTTTGGCGTTGGCACGGGCCCGGGATGGATGCAGGCCACTGGGCAGGCGGGGGCACAGGCGGCGGCACCTTCGCAAACATTGGTAACAATGGAATGGGCCATGACCACAGAAAATACGTCTGAGTCGATCCTAGCAACGGGGCAGCCGGTTTGCAGACGATGGAACAGGTTTTGGTGACGGCGGCCCAAATGCGGGCGATCGAAGCCGCGATGTTTGGGGAGGGTATGCCGCCGGCGGCCCTGATGGAAAAGGCGGCGCTGTTGGCGGCCGATCGCCTGGCGACCCTGTATCCGATGGCTCAATTTCCGCGGGTGGGGGTGTTGGTGGGGCCGGGCCACAACGGCGGCGATGGTTTGGTGGTGGCCCGGGAACTCTGCCTGCGGGGTCGGACGGTGCGGCTCCATCAGCCGGTGCCCAGCCGGTTGCCGTTGCCCCAAGCCCATGGCCGCTATGCGATCGCCCTGGGGTTGTCCTTTAGCCCGTTGCCGGAGTTGGCGACCTGCGATCTGCTGATCGATGGGTTGTTGGGGTTGGGGACGACCCGGGCGCCGGAGGGACCCTTGGCAGCGGCGATCGCCCAAGTCAATGCTTGGCCGGTGCCCACGGTGGCGATCGATCTGCCTTCGGGGTTGGACAGCGATCGGGGGGTGCCCCTGGGGGAAACGGTGCGGGCCGATCGCACGTTGTGCCTGGGGCTCTGGAAGCGCGGGCTGTGGCAGGAAGCCGCGGTGCCCTATGTGGGGGTGCTGGAGCGGCTGGATTTTGGGGTGCCGCCCCATTGGATGCCGGCGACCACGGAAACCTTGATGAACCCCGGCGATCGCCGCTTGGCCTCGGGATGGCCCCCCACCCCACTCCCACAAGTACCAAAACGGACGGTTGTTGGTGGTGGCGGGCTCCCGCCGGTTTGGTGGGGCCGCGCTGTTGGCCCTGGCGGGGGGACGCGGCGTTGGCATGTTGTACGCAGCGGTGCCGAGCCCTTTGCAACCGCTTGTTTGGCAAACTTTTCCGGAAGCGGTGGTGTGGCCCTGCCCGGAAACCCCCACCGGCGCGATCGCTGCCCTCCCCGATCTGGACTGGGCCCAATTCGATGCGATCGCGGCGGGCCCCGGTCTCACGGCGGAGTGTCCAATCCTCAAAACCCTGTGGCAAGCGCCGTTGCCGTTGGTGGCGGATGCCGATCTCCTCAACGGTCTGGCCGCGGCGGGTTGGGGGCCGCGTCCTTACCCCACGGTGTTGACCCCCCACGCGGGCGAATTTCGCCGGTTGTTTCCCCACTTGGCGGCCGCGGAAGATCGCCTGCAGGCGGTGACCCAGGCCGCTCACCAAATCGGGGCGATCGTGCTACACAAAGGACACCGCACCATCGTTTCCGATGGCCACCAAACCGCCATCAATCCCGAAAGCACCTCGGTGTTGGCCCGGGGCGGCAGCGGCGATGTGTTGACCGGGGCGATCGGCGCCCTCTTGGCCCGCGGTTATCCCCCCTGGGAGGCCGCCGTTATCGGCACCCTCTGGCACGCCCAAACCGCCCGCAATTTGGCGGCAGGGCACTCCCCCCGCAGCGTCGATCCCTTTCTGTTGGCCCATACCCTCTACCACCCATGACCCGCGAACCGGCGATTCGTACCGTTGACCTCACCAAGCAATTCGATCGCCACCTGGCGGTCAACCACGTTGATTTGGAAATTCTCGAAGGCGAAATTTACGGGTTGATTGGGCCCAACGGCGCGGGCAAAACCACCCTGATCCGCCTGCTGGCCGGAGCCGAAGAACCCAGCCTCGGCGAAATCTATTTGGGCGGCGAACGGTTCCGGCGGGGCCAAGCCAATCCGATTCTGAAACGCCGGTTGGGCTACCTCCCCGACGATTACCCCCTCTACGACGAGTTGTCGGTGTGGGACTACCTCGACTATTTTGCCCGCCTCTACGAATTGCGAGACCCCAAACGCACCCAACGGCTTTACGAAGTGCTGGAATTGGTCAACCTCGAAACCAAAGCCAAAAGCCCCATTGCCACCCTCTCCCGCGGCATGAAGCAACGGTTGGGGTTGGCCCGCACCCTGGTTCATCAACCGATTGTGTTGCTGCTGGATGAACCGGTGTCTGGGCTCGATCCCATCGCCCGTGTGGAATTTCGCAACGTGATTCAGGCGGTGCGGGCCGCCGGCATGACCGTTTTGATCTCTTCCCACATCCTCAGCGATCTCGAAGAACTCTGCACCGCCATTGGCATCATGGAGCTGGGCTGCCTGGTGGAAAGCACTTCTCTGAAGGAGTTGTACCACCGCCGCGCCCGCCAACAAGTGATCGTCGGGGCCCTGGAAGGAGTGGATGCCCTCCAAGCCGCCTTGCCAGCGGATCCCAACATCACCGGGTGGGAGGTTTCCTCCCACGGCGAGACCTTGGTGCTGCACTTTGCCGGCGATGGGCCGGCCCGGGCCCAACTCCTGCGATCGCTGATGGCGGCAGGGTTGTCGATCACGGAGTTTCATGCCGCCCAAGAAGACCTGGAATCGATTTTCTTTCAGATGGGCCACAAACAAGCTTCCTGAAGCCCCTGGGGGTTCGATGACCGCAAAATCCGCTTCCGGAATTGGCTTGTCCCTTTCTCTCCTTCGGTTTCGCTCAGCCCACCCTCAGGAATCGGCGCTACGGTTTACACCCAATTCTATCCAGAGCAGCTCGCCAAGTGATAGCTACATTCGGGTAGGCGCGAACATCGCAGGAAAAGGGAGTTTGGGGGCTGCGCCGTTCGGTTGAGCGCTCACGCTGAAGCCCCCAGTGAGGGGTTTCACCCCTGCACCCTGTCCCATAGTCAATTTAGTTAAGAATGGAATGACTACGATTGTTTTGATTGCCTTTACTCCCCTCTCCCTTCTCTACCGTGTCTACACAAGTTGATCGCCGACTCGTTTTCCAAAAACTTCGCTTTCCAGAACCTTGATTTCTCGTCCATGGTTCTCAACAAGCCAGAGTTATTGAGAATTTAGCTGGTCTCAGAAATCAAGGCTAGGTAAGGGTTTCAGGACTTGTGTGCACACCATAGCCCTCCCTGGGAGAGGGGTTGGGGGTGAGGGCGAGACTGTCGCAAACACATTTGAAATGACTATAAGGGTCGAGAGGACTCATTTTCCTCATCCCTAACCCCTTCTCCCTCCTTCGGCAGGCTCAGGAACCGGGGAGAAGGGGAACCAGAGGGGTTTTGGTTCCCTCTTCCCGCTTGAGAGTGGACTGAGCGGGTTGGGGGTGGGCTGAGCGAAGCCGAAGCCCGTCTTAGCCATGGCCGGGGGACGACACCACATGAAAAACATGTACCGGTTGGTGATGGGGGTTGAGCTCCACATAATTGCGACCGCCGTACCAGTCGTAGTGGGTATGGGCCAACAGATCGTGAACTTGGTAGGGGCGGTAGGGATCCACGCCCAAAGATTCGAGGGGCAAATCCAACCAGCCGGCTTGGTTGGCGAACGGATCGAGGTTGGCCACCACCAAAATCACGTCGCCGAGGTCATCGGTTTGTTTGGTGTAGGCCAGCAGTTGTTCGTTGTCGATCGCGTGGAACCGCAGGCTTTCGTTGCGGTGCAGGGCCGGGTGTTCGCGGCGAATCCGGTTGAGGGCGGCAATCCAGCGGGCGATGCTGTGGGGGCTTTGCCAATCCCAAGCCTTGATTTCGTACTTTTCGGAGTGTCCATACTCCTCCTTGCCCTCGGCGATCGGTCGGTTTTCACAGAGTTCGTAGGCCGGCCCGTAGATGCCGTAGCTGGCCCCCAGGGTTGCCGCCAGTGCCACCCGCAACTTGAAGGCCGGTTCACCGCCCTTTTGCAACGCCTCCGGCAGAATATCGGGGGTATTGGGCCACAGGTTGGGGCGGAAAAATTCGCGTACCGGGCTTTGGGTGAGTTCTGTGAAGTAATTCTCCAGTTCCCACTTGGTGTTGCGCCAGGTGAAGTAGGTGTACGACTGAGTGAAACCGAGTTTGGCCAAACGGTACATCAGTTTGGGACGGGTAAACGCTTCCGACAAAAACAATACCTCGCGATCGCGCCGGTGAATTTCGGCGATCGCCCATTCCCAGAAAGGAAACGCCTTGGTGTGGGGATTGTCCACGCGGAAAATTTTCACCCCCTGTTGCACCCAATACTCCATCACACTCAGGAGTTCCGCCCACAGGTTTTCCCAATCGTCGGTTTCAAAATCAATCGGGTAAATGTCTTGGTACTTTTTCGGGGGATTTTCGGCATATTGAATGGTGCCGTCGGGGCGATGGCGAAACCATTGGGGATGGCTCTGGACATAGGGGTGGTCGGGCGAGCACTGAAACGCCACATCGAGGGCAATTTCGATGCCGGAGGTTGCGGCTTTGGCTTGGAGGGCCCGGAAATCCGCCAACGTGCCCAATTGAGGATGGATCGCCTTGTGGCCCCCCTCCGCGCTGCCGATCCCCCAGGGCACCCCCACATCCTCCGGAGCGGCCGTCAGGGTATTGTTTTTGCCCTTGCGAAAGGTGGTGCCGATGGGGTGAATGGGGGGCAAATACAACACATCAAACCCCAGGTTGGCAAGGTAGGGCAGTTGTTTGGCGCAATCGGCGAAGGTGCCGTGGTGCCCAGGCTCTCCACAGGAGCGGGGGAACAGTTCGTACCAAGTGCTGTAGCGAGCTTTGGCGCGATCCACCCAAACCGGCCAAATTTGGGGGCAAAGGCTGGTCAGGCGGCGGTCGGGGGATCGGGCCATCATGGTGGGCAAATCGCTGGCCAACACGTCGGCGGCCACACCCACCGCCGCCGATCGCAACCGGTGCACCCAATACCACAAAACATCGCGATCGGCCGCAGTATGGGCCGCCTGCTCCACCAAATCCGCCCCGATCAGCAGATCCATGGTCACGTCTTGATCGGCCGCCATCTTTTTGGTCAGGCCGTGGAACCAAGTGGCAAACCCATCGATCCAGCCGGCAAAGGTGTAGCGCCAGGGGCCCACCCGATCGACCGCAAAAGTGCCCACCAGCGATCGTTGTCGAGGGCTGCAGGGG
>JAAUUG010000037.1 GCA_012031195.1 Oscillatoriales cyanobacterium SM2_1_8 | reverse complement strand
GGTTCCCTCTCCACCCAACTCGCTCCTTTAACAGGCTTCGACTTCGCTCATCCCACCCTGGGAACCGGGGAGAAGCCAAAACCTCTTGCCAAATTCTCACCGCTGAGACCGTTTCAAAACTGGGGTGGAATGGGGGCCATGGCACTGGGATGGAGGCTCCCGCCAAAAACTGATGAATTTGGTGGTTTTGCTGACGAATGCGAGCCGACAGCATTTTGATGATGTTGAAGGCAATTTCCGGGGTTTCGTCCAGGGCTTCGTAGAGTTGTTGTTGGGTCAATACCAGACACTCGCAGGGGGTCAGGGCCAAGACCGAAGCCGAGCGGGGAGCCGAGTCAAACACCGACATTTCGCCAAAGCAATCGCCGTCGCCGAGAACCGCCAATTCCCGCTCTTCGAGGTAAACCCGCACTTTTCCTTTGACCAGCACGTACAGCGATTTGCCTTCTTGGCCGGCATAAAAAATTACTTTGCCTGCCCCAAACGACACCTCTCCCATCGCGGCGGCCAGACGCACCAAAAAGTCGTCCCGCAGTTCCCGGAACATGGGAACGCCCCGAACCAACAAAAGCCGCTCGATGCTAGTGAGCATGGTTGTTTGCCATGAAGTAAGCTGCCAAAACCCCGGCTTGTCGTCGAACCAAAGGGTCGCGATCCTGTTGCAATCGGGGCAGCAATCGTTGCAACACCCGCGGCGAGACAACGCGCAGATAGGCTACCACGGCTTCTCGGACAAATCCGGTGGGATGGTCCAAACATTGCAGAATGGCAGCGGCGGGCAACCCCCAGCGCTGTTGTCGCGCCAGATGAAAGCTGCAGGCCAGCGTCCAATCCGTCAGGCAATGGCGGCTTTCCACCAAGTCTTGCAGCCGGGTTGACGGGGGCTGCGGCGTGTAGGGGGCCAGTTCGTCGAGAATGGCCAGGCGATCGCCTGGTTGGCGTTTGTCGGCGATGCCCAAAATCAAGTGTTTGGTTGGCAGGTCGATCGCGTTGTCGAGGATTTCCACCCCGCGGGCGACCGCGTTGCCCGTGCCCGCCAAAATGTGAAAGGCCGCCGCTTGGATGGCCAGGGGTTCGTACAAAAACTTCATCAGCAGAAACAGGCGATCGAACCCGTCGCTGTATTCCATGTCCAGGGCCCGCTGCAACAAGGCCGCTTCCGTCGAAACCGCCGGCCCGCAATCTTCGTGGGCGGCCAACACCATCGCCATCACGCACAGTTCTTGCCGCACCAGCATTTCGATCCCGGCGCGTCCCATCCGCTCCAGGGTAATTTCGATGCCCACATCCCCCGGAATTCGCACCAAAGCCTTGGCGATCGCCCGGCGATGGCGGTTCCAGTGCTGCGGGAGGCGGGTGGCCAAAGCCGTGGCCGCATTGTAGGTGGGGCTGGTATCGGCGATCGCCCCCAAAATTTGCCAGGCCCGCAACCGATGGGTATCCATCTCGTGGGGGTCTTCGGCCAAACCGACCAGGGATTCGATCGCATCGTCCCCCAGGGCAATGAGGGCCTGCGTCGCCGCCACGCGGGTGCTGCGGTAGCGCAAACCCCGCAACAACGATGGAAAGTATTCTTCCTCGCGAGTGGCGGCAATGGCCTTCAGCAACTCTTGGCGCACCTGCACCGAAGGATCCTGCAGCAGTTTGGGCACATAGAACCGCAACGATTGCATATAGGCCGCTTCGGCCAACGCCCGACACCCTAAAATCCGGGCCATTTCGTCGGGGCTGGTGAGCATTTGGCGCAGGGTATTGGTGGCCTCCGCCACCTGCAATGGATTGCCCAACCGGAGCACCATCGCCACCGCCGTGCTGCGAATGCGGGGGTCGCAGGGACCCTGAATGTATTGCCGCAGGGAATTGACATCGGGATAGGGTTCCGCCAAAAAGACGTACCGCAGGCACAAAGCCCGCACCGACGGCGGCAAATCCCCCCGTTGCAGCAGGCGGCGAATCGGCTCCAAGTGGCGAACATCGGGGTAGGCCAGCATTGAAGTCAGGGCCCGTTCCTGCAACTCCGGCGACATGCGCTCGACCATGGGGGCCAACACCTCGCTGGCCCCCCGGGGCTCCAACTGCGCCAGCAACTCCACAAACACCCGGCGATCGGCATCGGTTTCCGCCCGCAAAAACGCATCGGACACCGCTTGACAGACTTCCCGGCTGCCAAAGCCCGCCTGGCCCAACTGCCGTCGCTCCATGCCCTGCACCAGCAGCTCGATGTAGCCCTTCCGCAACAACCAGATCGCCCCCAGCCACGCCGCCGCCAACACCGCACATAGCCCCGCAAACACCCGTGCCGCCACCGGCAACGGCACCCCCTGCGATCGCATCCCCTCGGCCAAGAACAAAATCAGCACCCCGGCCAACCCTGTGGCCGTCGGATCGGCAATCCCCCGGACAAACGATTGCACCCGGCTCCGCAACTGCTCCGGCACCGCCTGAAACAAAATCGGCGAGGTATTGGCCACAATCGTGTAGCGGAACAGATCGTCAAATCCCCGCAGCAGGACAAATCCGGCAAACAACCCAAACGGTGCCAGACCCGCCAACACCCCAAACACCAACGAAAACGTGGGGGGCACCATCACCGTGACAAAAATGCCCAACCGCTCCACAATGCGGCTGGAACCAAACAACTGCAAAATCAACCGCGAAGAACCAAGCACCCCGCGATACAATCCCTGAAAACTGGCGATCGCCTCTTCGGAGGGCAAATTGATTTCCAACTGGGTGTAATACTGGGTTTCCACAATCCACAGCAACACCTGGGCAACCATGAAAAAGCCAAACAGCAACCCCACATACTTTTTGAGATTGCCTTGAATTTTGGGCAGCGCCAACTCCCCATCTTCGGCATAGCTGTAGGTGGTATGGGGAAAAGCCTGTCGGTAGCGCAACGAGATGTAAAACAGCAACGCCGTCGCCAACAACAACGCCAGCAGCGCCGCCAACACCACATTGCGCAACCCCAGCGATCGCAACATCAGGGGCGTCGAAAACCCGCTGAGGGCTTCGGCCACCATTACCCCGCTGCTCACAATGGGAAAGGTGCGCTTAATTTCGCGGATATTAAACAGTTGGTTGGCGGCCACATCGCCGTTGACATAGCTAATGGTATAGATGGCCTCCGTCCAGAGTTTGGCGGCAAAGACACTGGCCCGAAACCAGAAAGTACCGCGAAATTCCAAGCCCCACCAAAACAAAAGCAACGGCAGCGAGATGCCCAGCGAGACCAACAGCATCACCCAGCGCAGGGGCACCAACCGCTGCAACCAAAGAGTAAATTAGACCGATAATTAGTGCCAAAAAAAGCGATCGCACGTAGACAAACGGCAAATTCTGGGCGCCAAAGGTATCGATAAAGAGGGCATCGGTGGTGGTTTCCAGCCAAACCCCGCCCACAAACACCACAATGTTGAAGAGGAGCATCAACAGCGTGCGCTCCACCTCCTCCGGTCGCAAATTCAACCAACCGATGGCGCGACGGGCAAAGGGCAAGGGAAGATCCACCGTCATAGAGCGCCGCCAACCGGAGAGCCCTGGATGCGTTTCGGACAAATTTTGGGCCAACGCATCGCCATGGCTTCCCACCAAAAGGTTGCCGTTATGGTACTACAGGGACTCCCAATCCGATGTGGCATAATACAGGGCCCTTGATCCAGAGAAACGCCATGGCGTCGATCGTGGTAGCCAACCTCGCAGAAATTGCCCGGGCCAGCTCGACCTTGGCGTTTAGTTTGGGCATGGTTGCCGCCCTCAGTGCGGCCGTATGGCATTACATTGTCGTACCCTACCGGGCGCTGCCCCCCAAACCCATCTACGACAACGAAAAACCGGCCCAAAATGCCCAGCCCAAACCCGTAGCCACGACTCCTCCACCCGCCCCCCCCCAACCGGAAAAAGCCGTGAAAGCGGATGTTCTTTACGAAGCCACCGTCAACACCGACATCGGTTTGGTGCTGCGGGCCGAACCGCTCCCCGGCAGCGAAGGGGTGGGCGGCGCCGAGCGCAATGCCGTGGTCGAAGTGCTCGAAGAAACCGCCGACGGGGAATGGGCTAAAATTCGGCCCAGCGGCGATGCCGTAGCTGGTTGGGTACGGGCTGGCAACCTCTCTCGGCGCTAACTCTTTGGTCTGGCTATGAAATTTATCGATCTGGTTGAAATTCAGGCCTGCGGTGGCCACGGCGGCGATGGCATTGTGGCCTTCCGTCGGGAAAAATACGTGCCAGCGGGCGGCCCCTCCGGCGGCAACGGCGGGCCAGGGGGCTCCGTGATTCTGGAGGCCACCGAAGACCTGCAAACCCTCCTGGACTTTGCCTACGAACGCATCTTTCGGGCCGACCATGGCAAACGGGGCGGCCCCAACAACCGCACCGGCGCCCAAGGCAGCGATCGCCTGGTAAAGGTGCCCTGTGGCACCGCAGTATTCGATGTCCTCACCGGCGAATTGCTGGGGGATCTCACCCACTCCGGTCAGCAACTGGTGGTCGCCAAAGGTGGCAAAGGCGGCCTCGGCAACCAACACTTCCTCAGCAACCGCAACCGTGCCCCCGATCGCGCCCTGCCCGGTCTCCCCGGCGAAGAAACCTCCCTGCGCCTGGAGCTGCGCCTTTTGGCGGAAGTCGGCATCATTGGCCTGCCCAACGCGGGCAAATCCACCCTGATTTCCGTGCTTTCCTCGGCCCGCCCCAAAGTCGCTGACTACCCCTTTACCACCCTGGTGCCCAATTTGGGGGTGGTGGCCAAACCCACCGGCGATGGCGTAGTATTTGCCGACATTCCCGGTTTGATTGCAGGGGCCCACCAAGGTTTGGGGCTGGGGCACGAATTTTTGCGGCACATTCAGCGCACCCGGGTGCTGATTCACTTGGTCGATGCCACCCAAGAAGATCCCCTGGCCGCCTACCGCACCATCCGTCACGAACTCATAGCCTACGGTCAAGGTTTGCCCGAAAAACCAGAAATCCTTGTGCTCAACAAAAGCGATGCGATCGCCCCCGAACTCCTGCAACCTTGGGTGGAATCCCTGGCGGAAGCCGCCCATCAAACTCCCCACGTCATCTCCGCCGTGGCACGCCAAGGTCTCGAAACCCTCCAACAATCCGTTTGGGACAGCCTGGAGACCCTCTCCCGCGAACTTGCCCTTGACAATTTTACCGAGGATGCTAGTATGTGATTCTGCGATTTGCGGAACTGGCGGAATTGGTAGACGCGCATGATTCAGGTTCATGTGGTGCAAACCTTCCGGGTTCGAGTCCCGGGTTCCGCATTCTTTTAATTACTAACCTATTCAGCACTTTATAGCTGTATAGCTGCACTCTCCAAGAACCGGGTAGCTGAAGGTCTCCTCCAGGCTTTAAGTTTTGTTGCTTTATTGTCCATTTTCGAGACGTACCCGTTCCACCAGCTCCGCCGTGATTTCGGGGCAATTTTCGTGGCGGGCCACCGCTTCAATCCGTTGGCGAGCTTGCAAACGGGCAAAGTAGGGGACATTTTGGAGTTTGGCCAAGGCCGCTTCCGTCCACGGGCATTCGGACAGCATTTCCCGATCTTCCTTTTCATCCCCGATCGCCGGATTTGGTGTTGCTGTGACTTCCCAGCCGTTGCCGCTCATCATTTGTGTCCTCGATCGCCTTGGGGTTTATTTTGCCACAGACACCCGTTAAGGATTGTTGCGTTGTTTGGCGAAAACGAGACAGAGGGGGCGACCCTCGGTAGATTGAACACATCCTGCGGTGATGCAGGATACGTTTTTAGAAAAACAATTTAAGGAGAGCGAAATGCTTGACGCTTTTTCTCGTTCGGTGGTAGCGGCGGATGCCAGCACCTCGACCATTGACACCGAAGGGTTGGCCAACCTGCGCAAGTTTGTAGCCGAAGGCAACAAGCGTTTGGATGCCGTGAACGCGATCGCCAGCAACGCGAGCTGCATGGTGTCGGACGCGGTCGCCGGGATGATTTGTGAAAACCAAGGTTTGATCCAAGCCGGTGGCAACTGCTACCCGAACCGTCGGATGGCGGCCTGCCTGCGGGATGCGGAAATCATCCTGCGGTATGTGACCTACGCTTTGTTGGCGGGGGATTCGTCGGTGTTGGACGATCGCTGCTTGAACGGGTTGAAGGAAACCTATGCGGCGTTGGGCGTGCCCACCACCTCGACCGTGCGGGCTGTGCAAATCATGAAGGCGCAGGCGGTGGCTCACATCAACGACACCAACGAAATGTACAAGGGCACCGGCAAATACCGGCAAATGGGTGCCATCAAGGGCGATTGCGCGGCCATCACCGCCGAAGCGGCTTCCTACTTCGATCGCGTGATTGCGGCTTTGAGCTAAATCTCGGCGCTAAGTTTTGTTTCGCTTTCTGAAAACCCTTTGATTTTTCAATTCAACTGGAGATAACCCATGAAATCTGTTGTGACCACGGTGATCGCGTCGGCGGATGCGGCCGGTCGTTTCCCCACCACCTCTGACTTGGAATCGGTACAGGGCAGCATCCAACGGGCTGCGGCGCGTTTGGAAGCCGCCGAAAAGCTGGGCAACAACTTGGACAACGTGGCGCGGGAAGCCTACGATGCCTGCATCAAGAAGTACCCCTACCTGAACAACGACGGCGAAGCCAATTCGACCCAAGTGTTCAAGGACAAGTGCCTGCGGGACATCAAACACTACATGCGTTTGATCCAGTACAGCCTGATTGTGGGCGGCACGGGCCCCTTGGATGAGTGGGGCATTGCCGGTCAGCGGGAAGTGTACCGGGCGTTGAATTTGCCGACCGCTCCCTACGTGGAAGCGCTGAAGTTTGCCCGCAACCGTGGCTGCGCGCCCCGGGACATGTCGGCCCAAGCGCTGGTGGAATACAACGCGCTGTTGGACTACACCATCAACTCGCTGTCGTAGGCTAGCAGGCTCACTGATTTTTGCAGTTTGAGCCAAGGCGCGTCCTTCTCTGATGGGGGGGCGCGCTTTTTGCTGCCTCAAGAAACCAAAATTCTGCAGGCGGCAAAGTTTTTGCCGGGGGGCTGGTTTAGGGTTAGGGCAGCGCACCGAGAATTGTTGATGGCTCCTCCCTTAGAACGACTCTTGCAACTGGATGAATTGCTGCGATCGCCCACTCGGCATACCACCCCATCCCTGGCCGAGGGCTTGGAATGCTCGGAGCGGACGGTACGGAATGACTTGGCTTTCCTGCGCGATCGCTTTCAGGCTCCCCTCGAATACACTCCCAATAAAGGCTTTCATTACACCAACGCTGAGTGGCGACTGCCGACGGTGCCGCTCACCCAGGGGGAATTGTTTGCCTTGACCCTGGGGGCCAGAATGGTGAAAGCATACGCGGGCACAGCCTACGAAAAAGAATTGCAGTCGGCGATCGCCCAATTGGGAAAACGTTTGCCCACAACCACTTGGGTAAACCTCCAAGAATTGGTGGAAGAGTCGGTACGCTTTCGGGCGGGGGCAGAGATCGACTTGGACCCGGAAATTTGGCATCGTCTGGAAACGGCCTGCCAGCAAAAGCGGCGGGTGCAAATGCGTTACTTCACACCGGAACGCAATGCTGAAAGCGATCGCCAGTTCGATCCGTACATCCTGCATTTTTCACGCAACAATCCCTATGTCACGGGGTTTTGCCATTTGCGGCAGGAGGTGCGTTGGTTTCGGGTGGATCGCATCCGCAGCTTGGAGCTTTTGGCAAATTCCTTTGAGATCGATCCCACTTTCGATCCCGAAGAACACTTATCCATGGTGTTTCAGTATGAAGTGGGAGGCATTCCCACCGAAATTGCGATCTGGTTTGAGGCCAAGACCGCACCTTACATCCGTGAACGGCGCTGGCATCCCACCCAAAAACTGGAAGAGCACGAAGATGGTTCCCTCACACTCCGGTTTATTTCCAGAGGACTCAACGACGTGAAACGGTGGGTGTTGTACTACGGCGCGGGAGCCAAGGTGATGGCCCCAGCAGCCTTGGTGGAATTGGTTCGGTTGGAAATTCAAGGCATGACAAATCGCTATGGCGATGTTGAGGCAAACGAATTTGAGGTGGACAAGCCATGAGCATGGATTTTTGGGCGAAGACGGGTCAGGGGAAATGGTCGGACAACGGCCAACCTGAGTATCATCCCGTGATTTGTCATCTGATCGATACGGCGGCCGTGGCGAGGACGATCCTGGATTCCTATCTCAGTGAAGCGGCGATCGCCCGTTTGGCGGAGGGTTTGGGTTTATCGGGCGAGTCCCTGATACGTTGGGGCAGTTTTCTGGCGGGTAGCCACGATTTGGGCAAAGTCTGTCCGTCGTTTCAGTTTCAGGTGCCAGAAGTCGGCAAGGTCGTGGTGGGGGGGGAACTCTACGAGAAGTATCGTCAGCTTTCCGAACTCTCCGGTTTTGCTCCCCATGGCACAGTGACCGCCAAAACCCTGCCGGAATTCCTGAAGGAATTGGGCATGAATTCGCGACTGGCCAAACATTTTGCGGCGATCGCCGGCGGTCACCATGGATTTTTCCCAACCTTCAGTGAGCTCCAAAACCTCAACTCCAATGGAATGGGGGATGAGCCGAAATGGAATCGCTTCCGTCGTGAGGTGTACCAACAACTTTGCGGCCATGCCGGTTTGACTGTCGGCGATCTACCTTCCCAATGCAGCAATGGGGCAGCCATGATTTTGGCAGGGCTGACCACCACTGCCGATTGGATCGCTTCCAATTCCGAATTTTTTCCCTATGCCAAGGATGTGCCCTTGGGTGAATACGTCGCTGAACTGCCCTCAAAAGTAGCGAAAGCTCTGCGGGGGATGGGCTGGCAGAAACCGATCGCCGGGGAATGCCTACCGTTTGAGATTTTGTTTGGTGGATTCCAACCCCGTCCCTTGCAAGAGGAGGCGATCGCCCTCAGCAAAAACCTTGCTCCCCCCTGCTTGGTTTTGATCGAAGCGGCCATGGGGGAGGGCAAAACCGAGGCGGCGCTTTACCTGGCGGATTGTTTTCAGCACAGTTCTGGTACGGGCGGTTTTTACATTGGCTTGCCCACCATGGCCACCAGCAATGCCATGTTTGCACGGGTGGGGAAATTCTTGGCTGCCCGCTATCCCAAAAACATGGTTAATTTAACGCTGAGTCATAGTGCGGCCGCTCTTCAAACCGAGTATTTGCAATCCCAATGCCGTCTCGATCAGGTTTATGACGACGAAGGTCAAGGGAAGGTGATAGCCAGTGAATGGCACGCCGCCCGCAAGCGATCGCTGCTCAGTCCCTACGGTGTGGGCACCTTGGATCAGGGTTTGATGGGGGTGGTGCGATCACGACATCAGTTTGTGCGGTTGTTTGGCTTGGCGGGGCGCACGGCAATCATGGACGAAATTCATGCCTACGACCTTTACACCAGCACCCTCCTGGAAAGGCTTTTGGAATGGCTGGCGGCATTGGGTTCCCCGGCGATCGCCCTTTCCGCAACTTTGCCCCAAGCGACGCGCCGCCGGTTGTTGAGCGCCTATGCGAGGGGATGTGGCGGGCGGGTGCATGAAGTGCCAGAGGTGAACTATCCCCGGATCACGGCTTATGCGGCGAATGCAGTCCAGACCCGTACTTTTGCGGCGTCTCCCCATGTTTGCCGTACCTTGGGAATACATTGGGTGTCCGAACCGGCATGGATGGCGCAATTGCCGAAGGCTTTGGCGGGGGGTGGCTGTGCAGCGGTAATCTGCTCAACGGTGGGGCGATCGCAAGCGATTTATCAGCAATTGCAGGCTTATTTCCCACCGGCAGAATTGGGATTGTTTCACGGTCGATTTCTCTTTGGCGATCGCGAACGGATTGAAAAAGATTGCCTCGCAAAATTTAGTAAAGAGGGAAATGCCCGCCCAGCCAAATTTGTGCTTGTGGCAACTCAAGTGATTGAGCAAAGTTTGGATGTGGATTTTGATGTGATGGTTACGGATATGGCTCCCATGGATTTGTTGCTGCAGCGATCAGGGCGGTTGCATCGTCACGGGCGATCGCGCCCACCCAACTTGCAAAAACCTACACTTTGGCTGATTCGACCAACGATCGCCTCGGATGGCAAAGTAGCCTTTGCCGAATCTGGCTTTATCTACGATCGCCATATTCTTTTGCGCACCTGGCTGGCCCTGCGCGATCGCGATCGCCTCGATCTTCCGTCCGAAATGGATCGACTCATTGAGTTGGCCTACGATCTGGAAATGCCCATTCCCGAAGAGTTGGAAGCGGTGCATCGCGAAGACTGGCAAAAATCCCAAGGGAGTTATCGTCAAGACTCGGCGATCCTGGAAACCCAAGCCGAAAAAGTGCGTATTCCACCGGCGATCAAAAAAGCCGATATGGAACTGTTTACACGCATCGGCAGCGATGACGATGAGAGTACCTTGGCGGCGGTGACCCGATTGGGGCAGGAGTCGATAACGGTTGTGTTTCTGGCCAAGGACGCAAGCGGCGCTCTGGTACTGCCCAGCGATCGCCGTCCGGTAGACACCAAGCAACCCCTGGATTTGGAGACCATTCGCCGTCTTTTGGCGTGCAGCACCCGCATTTCCAAGCCCGGATTGGTGCCATGGCTCCAACAACATCCGGCCCGTCCTGCCAATTGGCGGAGCGCTCTCCTGCGCAATTGTGCCTGCGTTGTGGTAGATGCAGATGGCGCAGCGATCGCCGGTACCTGGCGGCTGGTGCTCGATCCGAAACTTGGGGTTTGCATTGAAAAAAATCAGGAGGAACCGTAAATGACATCGTTCAATCTGGTGGAACAACCCTGGATTCCCGTTGTGGATCGCCGTTGGCAGATCCAGGAAATATCCCTCATGGCGTTGCTGGAAACTTGGCAGGATTGGCGAGAAATTCAAGCGGAAAACCCGCCGACAACCTATGCCCTCTATCGTTTTCTGTTGGCGATTTTGCACCGCGCCTATCAAGGGCCCACCGACCTCGATCACTGGGAAGAAATCCGTCAAGACAATGGCAAAAGGGCGATCGCCTATCTTCGAGAATACCAAGAATGCTTCGATCTTTTGCATCCAGAGCGCCCTTTCATGCAGGATCGGGCGATCGCCAACAATGAATCCACCCCAGTTTACAGTTTTGCCGAAATGCAAGCCGACAATACTTCAACTGTTTTCTCCCACGAGCACCAACACAGCAACTACAGCATTTCTTTCTCCCAAGCAGCACGCTTGCTGATCCGGTTGCAGGGGTTCGATCCCACCAGTTTGCGCGGCTTTTATCCCCAATGCAAAGGCAATCGCTCTGCCGCCAGTACAACCACCATCAATGCGGCCAATGTCTTGGTTTACGATGTCAATCTTCAGAAAATTTTGTTGCAAAACCTCATGCAATACGATCCCGAAGGCGAAATCCCCAGTGCCGTTCAGGGTGAAGACCAACCTTCTTGGGAAACTTCCTATGGCGGCCCCCCAGCGAAAACCATTCCCCGTGGACTCATTCACTATTTAACCTATCCTTGGCGGCGATTGTGGCTTCAATGCGCAGCCGAAAAAGTGACAGGCATTGCCATCACCATGGGAGATTCTCTGCCCGAAGCCATTTCGGCTTCTCAATGGGAATGCGCGATCGCCTACCGTGAGGATAAGCCTGTTCGCCTCTCCCTCGATAAGCAATTGTGGCGGGATGCCCATGTTTTTTTGCAGTCTGCCGAAAAAAGCCACCGCCCAAGAATTGTGGAGTGGTTCGCACGGTTGGCATACGAAGAATTTGTGCAGGAGAGGGTGACCCTGCGGGTTTATGGTTTGAGTGCCGATAAGGCCAAGCCTTTGGGTTGGGGTGTCGAACAGCTATCTGCACCGAAAGCGTACCTCACGGAAAAGCGGCTCTGGGAAAGTCTCGTAGCATCCATTGCTTGGGCGGAAGACCATCGACAGATATTCAAAGCATTTCGCGGCAGTCCGTATTATGTATTGGCAGAAAAACTCAACCCTGAAACTACGGGAGGAGATGCAATTTCTAGTCAGGCTTCCCAATTGGCAGATGCTTTGGACGGAGAAGCTCGCTATTGGCTGACCCTCGATCGCGAATTTCCGTTTTTGCTGGACAACCTCATCAACGACGCTGAAACCGATGCCGATGGCGTCACCCGCTATGGTCTGAAGGAAATTCCGAAATGGAAGGAACGGGTGCAACAGACGGCAAGGGACGCATTTATGGAATCGATTGCCAGCATCAAAGACTTTCGGGCGCGATCGCTGGCTTTGCAAGCTTTGCATCGCAAACTGGCGGAGCTAAGGGCATCGCCGGAAGAACGGCAAGCCAAGAAACAGTCCAAATCCAAAACCAAAAAGGAGAAAAAAGCATCATGACCCGCGAAATGGACTATTTAACCTATGTCGAAAATCGCTTGAAGCGAGACACCGGCACCAAAGCCGACCTCAAACGGGCCCTCTCCGGCGAAGAAAAGCATTTGCGGGCCACCTATCCCGTTCTGTTGCCCCTGCTGACGGGCATTTCCCAACAACAACAAGAGGTCTGGATTTTTGTGGCGAGTTTGTCGGCGTTCTATTCCCAAACCATCCCCAAAGAATTCAGCAAGCAAAGCAATTTTGGTCATAGTTGCTTTGCACTCCAAAAGAAAACCAATTCCAACGGCGTGGAGCGTCGGTTTCGCGCCCTGTTGGATACCTCTTTGGCCGACATCCAAACCCCGATCGCCTCCTTGGTGCGCCAGATGAAAAGCAAGGGTGTATCCCTGCACTATCCCCAATTGTTGGCGGATTTGAATCAATGGGAACACCCCGATCAATACATCCAAGACCGCTGGGCGCGATCGTTTTGGCAAGCGGAAGCACCTTCGGAATCAAGCAATGGACAAGAAGAATGACACCAACATGAAGATTATCTACGATCCAGAAGTGGATGTTTTGAGGATTCTATTTCAGGAAATGCCCATTCACGAAAGCGATGAAGATGGCTATTACGCCTACTGTCCTGCCCTAGAAAGCGGCCAAACCCAGGGCGATTCCCTCGAAGAAGTTCACCACAACATCCAAGAAGCGATCGCCCTCTATCTTTCCACGCTCTAAACTCCCATCCATTCCCAAACAGGAGAACCTACACCATGAAACTCGAAATCCACATTTTGCAGAGCTTCCCCCCCCGCAACCTGAACCGCGACGAAAACGGTATGCCCAAATCCTGCATCTTTGGCGGCCATCCCCGCGCCCGCATCTCCAGCCAGTGCCAAAAACGCGCCGTCCGGCTGTTCTATCAAGAAAATACATCCCTGAGCGATCGCGACCTTGCCAGCCGATCGCGGGCCTGGATGCCGGAATTGCGGGAGGTCTTGATCCAGTCCGGCGGTGCCGACACGGCCCAAGCGACGATCGCCGCCAAATTGGCCTTGGAGAAACTGGGGGCCAAAATCGAAGGGGAAAAGGTGGAATCCAACACCATCTTGTTTTTGGGGCGGACGGAGATCGCGGCGATCGCCGATTTGCTCAGCAAAAACTGGTCAGACCTCGCCCCCAAACTGCATGGAGACAAGCCCGAACTGCCCAAAGACCTTGGCAACGCCATCGAAAAAGCCCTGCGGAGTGGGGGCAAACCCGGCGATGTGGCTTTGTTTGGGCGGATGATGGCGGCTTTGCCCACGGTCAATGTCGATGCGGCGGTTCAGGTGGCCCATGCGATCGGGGTCAACGCCCTGCAACAGGAATTCGATTTCTTCACCGCCGTGGACGATCTAGCGGCCAGCGACGATGCGGGAGCCGACCACATGGGCGAGACGGGCTACAACAGCGCCACCTACTACCGTTTCGCCAACCTGGACACCCACCAACTCACCAAAAACTTGGGGAGTGCCGCCGGTGCGGACACGATCGCCCGGGCCTTTGCCGAAGCCTTTGTCAAAGCCATCCCCAGCGGCCACCAAAACAGCTTCGCCGCCCACAGCCTGCCCGCCCTGGTGCTGATGGTGGTGCGCCGCGGCCAGCCCATCTCCCTGGTGGATGCCTTTGAAAATCCGGTGCGTCCCAAAGCCGGTTTGAGCTTGCTCGATCGCAGCATCCAAAACCTCGATCGCCACTGGGCAGACCTGTGCACCATGTACGGCGATGGCGGCAAAGCGTATGTGGGAATTGTGACCCGCCAACAATTGCAACAGCACCTGCACCACCTCAAAAACAACCAGAAAGCATCCCTCGATGTGCTGATCTCAGGGGCGATCGCCGCGGCTTTTTCTGCTGAGCGGGGAGACGCCTAACCATGCCCACCCTGTTAATGCGTTTGCGTGCGCCCATGATGAGTTGGGGCGACCATAGCCGGTTCACCATTCGGGACACCCGCCGCGAACCCACCAAATCCGCCGTCATCGGTTTGTTGTGTGCCGCCCTCGGGCGATCGCGATCGGAATCTGTGGCCGATCTCGCGGCCCTGACCATGGGCGTGCGGGTAAACAAAGAAGGCATCGTGCAGTGCGACTACCACACGGTTTTGGATGCCATCCGCTCCAGCGGCAAAGACGGCGATACGGTCGTCAGCCATCGCTACTACATCGCCGATGCCGATTACCTGGTGGGTTTAGAAGGGAGCGATCGCCCTTTGTTGGAAACCCTCGATCGCGCCCTCCAAAATCCGGTGTGGCAGGTTTATTTTGGGCGCAAGAGCTTTTTGCCCAGTGCCCCCATTCGGGTCGGCATTGACGATCGCCCCCTTGGCGAAGCCCTGCGGGACTGCGAACGTTATCCCTTGAAACCCACCAAAAAAGCACCGCAACAACTACGGCTGGCGATCGAAGTCCCCGACAGCAACGATGTGCGGCGGGATGTTCCGCTCAACTGGGAGCGACGGCATTTTGGCAGTCGTTGTGTGGCCACCGAATTTTTTTCAATCGTCTAGTAACCGCTCCTTTTCCCCTTCTCCCTACCTGGGAGAAGGGGTTAGGGGATGAGGGAAAAACCGATCCCACGCCACCCAAATATCCGCC
>JAAUUG010000036.1 GCA_012031195.1 Oscillatoriales cyanobacterium SM2_1_8 | reverse complement strand
CCAGTCCCGCCCCCTCGAAGAACAACTGGTGCGGGCCAACATCCCCTACAAGGTGGTGGGGGGGCTCCGATTCTACGATCGCAAAGAGGTGAAGGACGCTTTGGCCTATTTGCGGTTGTTGGTGAATCCCTACGACACCCTGAGTTTGTGCGGGCGGTCGGGGTACCGAAACGGGGGATTGGGGCCACCACCCTCGAAAAATTGACCCAAGGGGCCGCCACTTTGGGGCTTCCCCTCTGGGATTTGGTGCAGGATGCCGGGACGGTTCATACCCTGGTTGGTCGCGGCGCCAAAAAACTCTTGGAATTTGTGGCCCTGTTGCAACGCTGGCAGGAGCGGTTGCCGACCACCGCCGCCGCCGAAATTGTGACGGGGATTTTGCAGGAGAGCGGGTACTGGGGCGATTTGCAGGGGCAGGGCACCGACGAAGCCCGCGATCGCCTGGCCAACCTGCAGGAATTGATCAACGCAACGTTGCAATACGCCGAAGAAAACGAAGATGCCGCTTTGGGGGCATTTCTGGAGAGTGCCGCCCTGGCTTCGGGCTTGGACGAGGGAGAGGACGGGGGGAACAAAGTGTCGTTGATGACTTTGCACGCCGCCAAGGGCTTGGAATTTCCGGTGGTGTTCCTGGTGGGGCTGGAACAGGGCTTGTTTCCCAGCTTTCGTTCCTTGGACGACCCCCTGAATTTGGAAGAAGAACGACGCTTGATGTATGTGGGCATCACCCGGGCCCAAGAAAAGCTGTTTTTGTGCCATGCCGCCGAACGCCGCCTGTACAACAACCGCGAGCCGGCGATTCCCTCCCAGTTTTTGGCAGAAATGCCCCCCGAATTGTTGGTGGGGGATGTCCGTCGCTCAACCCGCACGGTTCGCCAAACCCCGGCCGCACCGGTCCTCCCTCCGGCCGAATGGCGCGTGGGCGATCGCGTCTGCCATGCCACCTTTGGCGAGGGCAAAGTGGTGGCCCTGCTGGGGGCTCAGCCCAAACTGTGCCTGGCGGTCGAATTTCCGGGGCAGGGCAAGCGCATCCTCGACCCCAAGCGATCGCCCCTCGAAAAAATTTGATGAGATAACCCGAGATTTTGGCGGGGAAAACCGGTCGGGGTGGGGCATCGGGTGTAGGATAGAGGGGTAAGTAGTTGTACTGCCCACCATGCTCGACGCGCCCCGCCCCACCCCCGCCGAAGCAGCGAATGCAGCAAACTTTGCCCCCGATCTGCCCGCTCTAATCGATGATATCGACGGGCCAGAGATCGATGCGCCAAAGATCGTCGAGGCTGGGGCGAGGGGCCCGAACCGGTTCCGGCCATCCCCACCGAGGTTCCCATTTCCCTATCGGATCGGGAATTGCAGGTGATTGAGTTGGTGGCGGCGGGTCTGACCAACCAAGAGATTGCCAACACCCTGGCCATCAGCAAGCGCACGGTGGACAACCACATCAGCAACATTCTCACCAAAACCCGCACCGAAAACCGGGTGGAACTGTTCCGATGGGCGTTGCGTTGGGGGAAAGTGTGCATCGATCAAGTGAACTGCTGTACGTTGGCGCTCCCCAACCTCACAGCGCTGGAAACTGCGGCCGACGGTACCCGTCCCCAACCGGCTTGATCGCCCCACAGCCCAACCCACCCAACCACATCATGAAATTGGAAAATTGTCCGGTGACCCTGCAGGTGCAGTATCCCCAGTTATCGTTGACGGGGTATCGGGAATTGGCGGCCCATGTGCAGCAAGTGCCCGGCGTCGGTGCCCGCCTGCTGCCGCCTTCCACCGAGGCTTTTGCCTACGAAGCCAGTCAGGTTGGCGCCCTCGAACTCACGGTGAACAACCCCCAAGCCGGCGATCGCCTGGCCCAGATTTTGAGCCATTACGGCCCCTGGGAGCAGATTTAGAAAACCCACGTTAGAAAACTTGGACAGGCTCAGGCATCCCCGACGGCATCCTGCTATTGCTAATCCAACTCATTAAGTGCTAAATATAGCTGTAAATAACTTGGTTAGGACGGGGTGCCGGGGTGAAACCCCTGGCTGGGGGCGCAGCCCCCAAATCCGCTTTTCCTTCGATGTCCGAATCTACTTGAATATATAGCTGTTTTGCATAGCGACGAGACAAGGCAAGTCGGGTCGCAGGGGCGAAGCCCCCGTATTGGTTCTATTAGACGTTCGTTGGGCAGGAAAAAACGTGTCAGTTTTAATTAAAATGACTATACAATCAATTTAATTAAGGGTGGCACGACTGCGATTGTTTTGATTGCCTTTACTCCCTAACTGGGAGAGGGGTTGGGGGTGAGGGCAAGACTGTCGCAAACATATTTGAAATAACTATATCTACACTATCCTTGCCCAAAAGCCGGTTGGACAGCGGCCCTATGCCAACTTTTTCGCAGCAAGATTATTGGGACTGCATTGGCGATCGCGGCGGGGATGGCGACCCAGAAGACGGCTGCGGCCAGAGCTGGCGGTATCGTTATGATTGGGGAGAAGGAAGTGGCCAAGCATTTTCCTTGGAAGAAGGGTTTTATCTGGACATTGGTCATATCAACCATAGGCAGCCGGTGCAAATCCTGACGGCCGAACGCTCCCACCCCATCGAGTATGCTTTTGCATGGGAGAGGGGCACCTACCATCTGTGGGGGAGCGGGCTGGCCCCCGCAGAGGTTTATGAAATTGCGCCCATGGCCGAATGGACCATCAGTGTTCACCTGGATGTGGAAATTTTCCTGCAGCATCTTGCTGTCCCCAAAGGCTTGACGCATCTGGTGCGATCGCCGATCGGGTGTACTGGGAGCAGCAGGCATGCACAACTCCAGAAATGAAGACCGTTCTCCATCAAATTCGCTACTGTCCTTACGCAGGCAACCTCCAAAGGGTTTATCTGAAGAGCAAAGCGTGGGAATTGTTGGTCATGATTTTAGACCGAGCCGTTTCGCCGCCGATGCCCGTTACCCTCAAGGCCGGCGACACGGAACGAATTTACCAAGCGCGGCAAATTCTGATGGACTGCCTCGAATGTCCGCCTTCTCTCCTCGATTTGGCCCGTCAGGTAGGGCTGAACGATTGCACCCTGAAGAAGGGTTTTCGCGAGGTTTTTGGTACCACAGCCTTTGGTTTTCTGCACGACTATCGCCTTGAAAAAGCCCGCCAATTGCTGTTGGAACAGCAAGGCAGCGTCACCGAGATATCGCGGCGGATCGGCTTCAGCAACCGCAGCTATTTTGCCTCCGCCTTTCGGAAAAAATACGGACTATCTCCCAAAGAATTGCTCAAGTCTCCCAAAATTCCGCCCAGTGTCCGAAAAATTCCCGCTGGTAGCCCCTCCCTATCGCCATAATTGTTACACTGACTGCTGCGAATCAGTTTCAACAACGTTGCAGTATGAACAAGCGGTGGTCGGTTCTTTTGGGCGCAACCTTGGTGACGGGTCTCCATTTGGCACCGGCGGCGGTGGCCGATACCGTGGAGTCGATCGAACTGACCCGCCAAGGGGCGATCGCCGCCGCCCCCAGCTTGATCCGTGATATCCGGGTGGAGCCATCGGCCCAGGGAATTCGCCTCAGGTTGGACATTCTGCCAAAAGGGGCCATGCTGCCGGTAGCCCAGACGCAAAATCAGTTGTATGTGGTGGATATTCCCCAAACGCAATGGTTGGGGGCACCGTTTCGACAGGAACAGCCCGCCGCCGGCGTGGATTACATCGAAGTTCGGCAAACCCCCGACAACACGGTGCAGGTGGTGGTGGCAGGGCAGGGGGCCCGGCCCATCGTCGAGATGCAACCTCAGGCCAGCGGTCTGGATTTTGTGGTGACCGCCCAAGCCCCCGCCGACGATGTAGACATTACGGTCACAGGCGATCGCGATCGAGGGTACAGCGTGCCCAATGCCACCACGGGAACGCGCACGGATACCCCCCTGCGGGATGTGCCGCAATCGGTTCAGGTCATCCCCCGCCAAGTCATCGAAGATCGGGGCGTCACCGATCTCGGACAAATCCTGGAGGACCGGGGGCATTGTTTCTGCCGGGGGCAGGGGAACCAGCGTGTTCGGCCCGGGCTTTTTGATTCGTGGCTTTGCGAGCAACGAGAGCATTTTCCGGGATGGCATCCCCGCCACAACCCTTGCCCCCTTGGACAGCAACGACATCGAGCAGGTAGAAATTTTGCGCGGGCCGGCATCGGTATTGTTTGGACAGGGGGAACCGGGGGGCATCGTCAATATCATCACCAAGCAACCCCTGGCCACGCCCTTTGCATCGGTATCCTTCACCGCGGGCAGTTTCAACGATTATCGGGGGGATGTTGATGTGAGCGGGCCCCTCAACGAGACCAAAACCCTCCGCTACCGCTTGAGCCTGACTTATCAGAATTTTCGGAGTTTTCGCGACTTTGTGAACGGCGATCGCTTCACTGTTTCGCCAACCCTTGCCTGGGACATCAGTCCCAACACCAACTTGACCTTTTTTGGGCAATATGCCCGCAACCGCGAAACCATTGACGAAGGCACGATCGCCACCGCCGATGGCATCCTGAACCTGCCCCGCAGCCTGTTTTTGGGCGAAGAATTTTCCGAATTCTCCCAAGATCAATTTTCCTTGGGCTACCGTTTGAACCATCGTTTTGATGGCGATTGGCAAGTGCGCCATGCGCTGGAATACCTTGCCTACAATCCTCGGCGGTTTGCACCACTCTTCAATGATTTTGATGCCAGTACCGGGGAATTGTCTCGACTTGCCTATTTTGCTGGGGGGGGTCTATCGTCGCCTGTTCGCCAACGCCGAAGTGGTTGGCAAATTCCAAACGGGCGACCTCAAACACCAGTTGCTCTTGGGTGTAGAGTACCGCAATAATCTGGAAAAACCGGATTTTCAATTTTCCGATGATTATCCTGCCATCAACATTTTCAATCCTGTTTATAGTCGCACTCCCTACGCGATCGCCCCTGAGTTTATCCGAGATGACAACATTGAGACCGTCGGCATTTATTTGCAGAATCAGATGGATCTATTGCCCAACCTCAAACTGCTGATTGGCGGTCGCTACGACTTTGTCAATCAGTTTCGGACAGCCCAGAGCCTAGGGGAAGAAAGGAGCGAATTTCGTCAAAACGAGGGCTCGTTTTCGCCAAGGATTGGCATCGTTTACCAACCGATTGAGCCGGTTTCCATTTATGCCGCCTACAATCGCTCCTTCCGTCCTTCGTTTGCCAGCAACACCAATCGGGATGGCTCCCAGTTTCGTCCCGAACAAGGTCAACAGTTGGAGTTGGGGGTAAAGTATGATATCAACACCAAGTTGAATTTTACAGTTGCGGCGTTTGATTTGCGCAAGCAGAATGTCAGCACTCCTGACCCCAACAATCCGCTGCGCTCCATTCAAACGGGAGAAGTGACCAGCCGGGGGCTCGAATTTAACTTGGCTGGGGAGATTCTGCCCGGATGGAACATCACTGCTTCCTACAATTTGTTAGATAACTTTATCAGCCAGGATAATAGGGATGTGGTGGGAAATCGCTTTGCCAATGTGCCCAACAATCAGTTTAGCCTGTGGACAGCCTATACCATTCCATCGGGGGATTGGCAGGGCTTGGGCGTGGGGTTGGGGTTGTTCTACGTTGGGGAGCGTGCAGGAAACAGCGACAACACTTTCTTTTTGCCCAGTTATTTTCGCACCGACGGGGCGATATTTTACAGACGGGATCACTGGCGAGCTCAGATC
This sequence comes from Oscillatoriales cyanobacterium SM2_1_8, assembly GCA_012031195.1. Taxonomy (GTDB): domain Bacteria; phylum Cyanobacteriota; class Cyanobacteriia; order Pseudanabaenales; family Pseudanabaenaceae; genus UBA8156. The sequence continues at coordinate 9,396 of JAAUUG010000036.1, read as the reverse complement.
AACTTGGAAAACATCTTTAATGCCGATTATTTCACAGCTTCAGATGAGTTTTTGGGGGTAACGCGCGGCAGACCCTTTGCGGTTTCTGGAAGACTCACATGGGAATTCAGATAAGAAGATTTCTTCTGATTCTTCTGGCAACTTCCTGTTTCTTGGCTGGCTGTCACAATCGGGTGGGTATTAACCAAAAATTGAGCCTATGCCCCCACACGGCCGCAGAGTGCGTTCCGAAAGTAGTTGAGCGCCTTGTCACCATCGACACCGTAGCCTTGGAGAATGCGATCGCCCTGGGGTTGAAACCTCGCGCCAGCGTAATTGAATTGGAGTCCGCGCAATTTCTGGGCGATCGCCTCAACGGTGTGGTCAATGTCGGCAAAATCGGCAGTCCCAACCTAGAAAAAATCCTGCTGGCCAATCCCGATTTGATTCTGGGCCATGATTTCAATAGGGAACTGTACCCAATTTTGCAGCGATCGCGCCTACCCTGTTGCTGCCCTTTGAGCACAGCGGCAAATGGCAGGAAACCTTTTTGGAAACTGCAAAACCCTGGATAAACTTCCAGAAGCTCAAAGGCTCTTGGCGGATTTTAAGCAAAGGTTGAAGATTTTCCAGGATGTCCAAAACCTGACCATCTCGGTGGTGCGCATTTATCCCGACGTGATGACCGTATACTTAGAAAATTCATTTGTTGGCAACATTCTCAAAGAAGCGGGATTTGCTCGCCCCCCAGGACAGCGCCTCAGCGATCGAGAAACCAAGAATCAAATCCAAATCGAAGTGGGCCGAGAAAACATTTTTGAGGCCGATGCCGATGTGATTTTTGTCTGGGATTGGGAAACCAGCGAGGCGGCCAAGCGCAAAACCCAAAAGCAGATTCAGGCGCTCCGAGCCGACCCCCTATGGCAACATTTGAAAGCCGTCCAAAATGGGCGCGTTTATCAAGTGCCTGGTTACTGGATCGGCAGTGGCTTGATCGCCGCCCATGGGGTTGTCGATGACTTAAGCAAGTTTTTGTTGGAGAAATAATATGGCAGACCATGTTTTGTTTGTTTGCAAATCCTGCGGGTTTTCGGCTGAAGAAGATGAACGCAATGGCATCTCCGGTGGTAATTTCCTCTGCGATCGCCTGAAGGAAAAATGCGAAACCTGGCAATATGTTGATCGAGTCGCCGTGCAAGCGGTTGGCTGTCTGTGCATTTGCGAACAACCCTGCGCGATCGCCATTTCCCATCCCACCAAGCCCACCTTTTTGTTCGTTAATTTGTCTCCGGAAAATGTGGCGGCGGACATCTTGAAAATGTGCGAATTGTATGTGGATAGCGACAGCGGCATGGTTTCCCGCCACCTTTTGCCCGAGTCGATGCAGGTGGCCAGGTTGGCCAGAATCCCTGCCCTTGCCGATGCCACCCCGAGATCGCCGGCCCTGGGTTAAAGCGAGTTGGTGGGAGGACCCGGCGCCGAGCTGGTCACGGATGGGGAGTGTCCCCCACAACCAAAATTAGGTTGGGTTGGATCGGGAAACCGCCGTCCCCCGGATTCTCGAAATTTGCCAAAAAACCGGCGAGCAAACGTATGATGGAGAAAAATGGCGCATTGCTGCGCTTTGACCGTCCGCGTGGTTCAGGGTAACCGGCACCAACCCAAAACTAGGGGGAACATGGACATCAAACTGATCAACATCGGGTTTGGCAACATTGTGGCAGCCAACCGCGTGGTGGCGATCGTCAGTCCCGAGTCGGCCCCCATCAAACGCATCATCAGCGATGCGCGAGAGCGGGGACAGCTCATCGATGCTACCTACGGTCGGCGCACGCGGGCCGTGATCGTCACCGATTCCAGCCACGTCATTTTGTCGGCCATCCAACCGGAAACCGTGGCCAACCGTTTTATTGTTAGCAAAGAGAGTTTGGCGGAATGACCGGCCGGGCAGTCGTGGTGAGCGGGCCCAGCGGGGCCGGCAAAGGTACCCTCCTCAAACACCTGTTGGCGCGACACCCCGATCGCCTGGTGGTTTCGGTGTCGGCCACCACCCGTTCGCCCGGCCGGGGGAAGTCGAGGGCCGGGATTATTTTTTTGTGGATGGGAACACGTTTGCCCAGTGGCGCGACGAAGGGCGTTTCTTGGAGTGGGCCGAATACGCCGGCAACGGGTACGGCACCCCCCGCGCCCCGGTGGAAAAAGCGATCGTCGCCGGGTACACGGTGATTTTGGAAATTGATGTGCAGGGGGCCCGGCAGGTAGCCCGCACCTATCCCGAAGCCACCCAAATTTTTATTGCCCCCCCCTCCGTCGCGGCTTTGGCGGAGCGGTTGCGGCAACGGGGTACGGACAGCGAAGGGGCGATCGCCCGACGGTTGGCCCAAGCGGAGCAGGAATTGGCGGCCCAGGGGGAATTTGCCCGGACAATTGTCAACGACCGTCTGGAGGCGGCGATCGAGCGCTTGGAGGCGGCTTTGCTGGGGCGGTGGTGGCAGGGGTCCCCCGATATCTACGGCGAAAATTGGCGGGGAACCGACCTGCGGGGGCAAAACCTGAAGGGGTTGCGGGCCATTCGCGCCGATTTGCGGTATGCCGAGGGTCAAGGCGCAAACTTGACGGGGGCGGATTTCCGGGGGGCCGACCTGCGGGAAGGGGACTGGCGGGAGGCAAACTTGACGGCCGCTTGCTTGCAGCGAGCCCGGCTGGAGGGGGCCGATTTGCGCGGGGCCAACCTCGCCGAGGCCGTCCTCACCAACGCCCGCTACGATCGCCGCACCCAATTTCCCGAAGGATTTGCTTACACCAAGGGCGGGGCGATCGGGCCCCGGAGCCCAACTCAACGGGGCCCGGTTGAACACCGGCGATTTGCGGGGGGCAGATTTGCAAGGAGCCAGTTTGCTGGGGGCGTACCTCGGTGGGGCCGATTTAACGGGGGCGGATTTGCGCGGGGCCAAACTCAGCCAGGCGGATTTGCGGCAGGCCCATTTGACCGGAGCGGATCTCAGCGGGGCACGGCTCAACGGCGTGAATTGGGCCGGGGCCGATGTGCGGGGGGTTAATTGGGAGGACGTGACCTTGGAAACCCTGGAAGACTTGGCGGGAGCAGACTTCGGCGAAGCCCAGAACTTGGCCCCGGCGGTGCGGGATTTGTGGTGGCGGCAGGAGGCGATCGCCTTGGACACCTGGAACCCGTTAACGCGGCGCACCACCCGGGAGAGTATACTGGGTAACCAATCGTAGTTTTGCTGAACCTATGTCCCAGAACCGTCGGAGCCGGACGATCACCGCCGGCGTGCAACGCACCCCCAACCGCGCCATGTTGCGCGCCGTCGGATTCCGGGACGAAGATTTTGAGAAACCCATTGTGGGGGTAGCCAACGGCTACAGCAACCTCACCCCCTGCAACGCCGGCATTGGGCTATTGGCGGAAGCGGCCATGGGGGCGATCCGGGAGGTGGGGGGCATGCCCCAAGTGTTTGGCACCATCACCATCAGCGACGGCATTTCCATGGGCACCGAAGGCATGAAGTATTCCTTGGTGTCGCGGGAAGTGATTGCCGATTCGATCGAAACGGTGGTGGCCGGCCAGAGCATGGATGGGTTGTTGGCGATCGGCGGCTGCGACAAGAACATGCCCGGCGCCATGTTGGCAATCGCCCGGTTGAACGTGCCGTCGATTTTTGTGTACGGGGGCACCATCAAGCCCGGCAAACTGGGGAACGAAGATTTGACGGTGGTGAGCGCCTTTGAGGCGGTGGGTTCCTACAGTGCCGGCAAAATCGATGCCGAGCGGTTGCAGGCCGTCGAGCGAAACGCCTGTCCGGGGTTTGGTTCCTGCGGGGGGATGTTTACCGCCAACACCATGTCTTCGGCGATCGAGGCGATGGGGCTCAGTTTGCCCTACACCTCCACCATGGCCGCCGAGAGCGTGGAAAAGACCGAGAGCACGGCCCGAGCCGGTGCGGTGCTGTTGCGGGCGATCGAGCAGCAGATTTTGCCCCAGGACTTGATCACCCGCCAATCCCTGGAAAATGCCATTTCCGTGATTATGGCGGTGGGGGGGTCCACAACGCAGTGTTGCACTTTTTGGCGATCGCCCATGCCGCCAACGTTCCTTTGACCATCGACGATTTTGAGACCATTCGCCAACGGGTGCCGGTGTTGTGCGATCTGAAACCTTCAGGGCGGTTTGTGACCACCGACCTCCATGCCGTGGGGGGCATTCCCCAAGTAATGAAAATTTTGTTGAACGCGGGATTGTTGCATGGGGACACCCCCACCATCAGCGGCGAAACCCTGGCCCAAACCCTGGTCAACGTGCCGGACGCGCCAGCCCCCAACGAAGTGATTCGGCCCATCGATCGCCCGGTGTATGCCCAGGGGCACCTGGCCATCCTGAAGGGAAACTTGGCTCCCGAAGGGGCGGTGGCCAAAATCAGCGGGGTGAAGCGGCCGCAATTGGAGGGGCCCGCCCGGGTGTTCGAGTCCGAAGAGGAATGCCTGGAGGCGATCTTGGCCGGAAAAATCCAGGCCGGCGATGTGGTGGTGGTGCGCTACGAAGGGCCGAAGGGCGGCCCGGGGATGCGGGAGATGTTGGCCCCCACCAGCGCCATTGTGGGAGCAGGGTTGGGGGATCAAGTGGGGTTGATCACCGATGGGCGATTTTCGGGGGGCACCTACGGTTTGGTGGTGGGGCACGTAGCCCCCGAAGCTGCGGTGGGGGGCCCGATCGCCCTGGTGCAGGAAGGCGATCGCATTCGGATCGATGCCCACACCCGGAGTTTGGAGCTGTTGGTTCCGGCGGAAGAATTGGCGGCTCGGCGGGCCCGGTGGCAGCCCCGACCTCCCCGTTACACCAAGGGCATTTTGGGCAAGTATGCCAAACTGGTGGCCAGCAGCAGCTTGGGAGCCGTCACCGATCTGAATTTGTTCTAGGGTTGGTGTGCAAACCATGCTCAACACGGGGTTTTGGCTGCAGTGTGATTTGCTGTGGTCGTTGGTGCGACGGGATTTGTCCGCCAAATATCAGGGGTCGGTGTTGGGCAATTTTTGGCCGTTGGCCAACCAACTGGTGCAACTGCTGATTTACACCTACGTTTTTTCCGTCATTCTGAAGGTGCGCCTGGAACTGAAAGGAATGCCCGAGGGCAACGTCACCTTTGGGCTGTGGGTATTTGCCGGATTGGTGCCCTGGTTTGCCTTCACCACGGGGTTGTTTCAGTCGGCCCGGGCGGTGATCGACCAGCCCAATTTGGTGAAAAAAGTGGTGTTCCCGCTGCAGTTGCTGCCTTTGGTGCCGATCCTGTCCGCATTTTGGAAAGCACCATGGGGCTGATGGCGTTGATTGTGGCGGCGGCGATCGCCACGGCAAGGTGCACCTCACTTTGGGTCTGTTGCCGTTGGTGTGGGTGCCTCAGCTTTTGTTTACAACGGGTTTGGGCTATTTGGCCGCTTCCCTCTCGGTGTTTTTGCGGGATATCCCACAGACCGTGGCGGTGGTATTGAACATCTGGTTTTACCTCACGCCGTTGGTGTATCCCGCCCGCTCCATCCCCGAGGCGTGGCGGCCCTGGGTGCTCTGGTGCAACCCGATCGCGGCGATCGCCGAAACCTATCGGGATTTGATTTTGGCCGGTCAGGTGCAACACGGAGCGGAATGGGCCACGGCCACGGCGATCGCCCTGGTGGTGTTTGGGTTGGGCAACCGTTGCTACCATCGGCTCCGGCCGGCCTTTGCCGATACGTTGTAACCCCCCAATCGGGGAACCAGAGTGGTTGTTTGGGCTTTCTCGCACTCACACCCCTAAGGCATGGGTCAGAAAGGGGCTGGGGGTGCCATGGGCCGACAAAAACAGGTGGCGGCGGGGCCGGGTCAAGCCGACGTAAAACAACCGTTTTTCTTCTTCGGAGTCTTGCTTGGAGCGCCAGGGAAACACATCCTTGTTGAGGACTGGCAAAAAGATCGCCTCGAATTCCAACCCTTTGGCTTGGTGGAGGGTGACCACCGGCAACCGGTTTTCGCCCACGGCGATCCGATCGAGGCTGTTTTTGGCCATGGCGGCATAATCCAGCAGTTCCCGCAGGGCCGTAAACGGATCGAGGGTGTCGTCGTCCCGCGCCGCCAAAAAGTCCCGCAAGGGCGCAACATCCCCCCAGCCCAGGATTTGTCCCAGGCGATCGAGCAGGGGGGCTGGCCGGGTGTGGCTCAGGGCTTGGCGCCAACCGGCCATCTGCTGGGCTAAGGGATAAAGCCGCTGGTGGTAGCGGGCGATCGCCCCTGTTCGTCCATCGCTTTGGGGGGACAGGCGGGCCAGCAAGTGGCCCAGCAGTTCTACCGTGGCTTTGGCATCGTCGATCGCGCGGTGGTTGGGTTGGATGGTCACCTGAAAATGACGGGCCAGGGTCTCCAGTTTGTAGTTGGGGACGGGGGGCGCCACCGTTGGGCCAAGTCCCAGGTGTCTTCCCAACGGTAGCCAGGCAAAATCAACCCCACCCGCCGGGCATGGGCCGTCACCATAGCCAGGTCAAACCCCACGTTGTGCCCCACGATCAATCCCCCCCGGGCAAATTCTCCAAACCGCGCCAGCACGTCTTTGGCCGGTTGGCCATGGGTTTGCAAAAATTCTGGACTCCAACCGTGAATGCCGGTGGAATCTCCCACTTCCCCGACGGGGGCAATGAATTCGTGAAACTCGGCTTGGGGGCGACCGTGGTGCAGGGCGATCGCCGCGATTTCCACAATTTCATCCCGGGCTGGGGACAAACCGGTGGTTTCCACATCCAACACCACCACTTTGCCGCTTTGGTACTGCTTTTGGAGGTAGGCCAGGGGTTCGCCGTCGTGAAAACTGTGGGGGCTCAGAAAATCGCTGCTCTGCAAATCGCGGTTTTGGGTGGTCTCCCAAAAGTCCGCCCATTCCGCCTCCGAGAGGTGCGATCGCAAAACCCGCCGCGCTGCCACGCCATCTTTGGGATTGGCCAACAGTTTGATGTGGGCCAAAGCGGTTTGGATCGGGGTCTCGCGCAAGAAAGCAAAGGTCTCGGCCGTGACGCAGGGGATGCCACGGATCTGCAATCCTTGGGCCGCCTCCTGACAGCGATCGTTGGTGCGCATCAGAATGGCCATCTGGCTATAGGAGAGGTTTTCTTGGCTCACCAAAGCCTGAATTTGGGCGGCGATCCAATCCAGTTCCCCTTCGGCATGGGTGGCTAGGTGGTGCTGGACAGGGGAGCCAGCGGCGGCGGTGGGGGCCGCTTCGCAAGCGGTGTGGCGCTCGGCAAAGCTTTCGGCAAAACGGGAGGCCGCCGCCAACAGGTTTTGGGTGGAGCGGTAGTTGTACACCAGGGAGTACCGGGTGGGCTGAAAATCGGCGGTGAAGGCCGCCATCAACGCGTTGGGTCGGGCCCCCCGCCACTCGTAAATGGCCTGATCCAAATCGCCAATCAACGCCAGGTTGCCATGGGCGATCGCCAGGTGCCGCACCACTTCGTACTCGGTGAGGGTGGTATCCTGCACTTCGTCCACCTGCACCCAGCGGTATTTTTGCCGCCACCGTTCCCCCGTTTCGCCATCCTGCAGCGCCGTCCGGGCATACATCACCAAATCATCGAAATCCAGGGTGTGGTTTTGCTGAAGAGCCTGCTGATAAGCCAAGGCCACGGTGGCCCCCAACCCCAGCTTTAACTCCAGCCAGGCCGGCAAAGCCGAGACCTCAGGACATTGGCTTTTAAGTTTGCTCAGGATCTTGAGAAAGTATGCGGCTTCTTTTTCCGTGGCGCTCCCCCCCCACGGTTTGCCACAGGGCGAGGCGATCGGTTTCATCGGCGATCGCGAAATTGCGGGGGATGCCCAAAGTCGCCGCCTCCGCCCGCACCAAAGCAGCACACAAACCGTGAAAGGTCTTCACCGTGATGCCTTTGGTATCCGGGAGCAACTGCCGCAACCGTTGTTGCCATTCCCGGGCCGCCCGGTTGGTAAAGGTCAACCCCAGGGTTTCGGCGGGGGGAATACCGGCTTGGATCGCGGCCGCCAGACGGGCCGTCAGCACCGTGGTTTTGCCGGTGCCCACCGGAGCCAGGGCCAACATGCCCCCCCACAAATGCTCGACAATTTGCCGTTGCTCGGTATTGAGGGCGATTTCCATGGAAGTTGGGGCAGGGTTTGGGATTAGTATAGGCAAAATCGGGTATCCTACCGAAAACCCGAACACCCGCCATGACCATCGCCGCCCCCGATCCCCTAGAGTTTTTGTTTACCCGCTCTTTGGAGTTCCGGCAGGAAACGATCTACTTTGTGATTGTGGACCGATTTTACGACGGCAACGGCGACAACAATGCCGGCCCCAACCCCGCCCTGTTCGATCCCAGCCGTACCCAATGGGGAAAATACTGGGGGGGCGATTTGCAGGGGGTTTTGGCGAAGCTGGACTACCTCAAAAGCCTGGGGGTAACGGCGCTGTGGCTATCGCCGCTGTTCGAGCAGGTGGAAGATTTGATGTTGGGCACCATGGCCGCCATGCACGGCTACTGGACGAAGGATTTTAAGCGGGTGAACCCCCGGTTTTTAGCCCAAGGCGAGAGCAACAGCATGGGGGCCTGTTCGGCCCTCACCCGGCTGATCGAGGAAATGCACCGGCGGGGCATGAAACTGATTTTGGACATTGTTTGCAACCACAGCAGCCCCAATGTGAACGGGCAAAAGGGCCGGCTCTACGACGATGGGGTGCTGATTGCCGATTTTGACCAGGACGATCGGGGTTGGTATTATCACAACCCGGAAATCACCGATTGGGAAGACGAACATCAGTTGCTGTATTACGAGATGGCGGGCTTGGCCACCTTCAACGAAAGCAACATCGAGTTTCGCAACTACATCAAAAGCGCCATCAAACTGTGGCTGGATTTGGGGGTGGATGCCCTGCGGGTGGATACGGTCAAACACATGCCCCTCTGGTTCTGGCAAGAGTTTGTGAGCGATATGCAATCCCACAAACCCTCGGTCTTTTTGTTTGGGGAGTGGGGTTTCAGCAAACCGCAGGATGCCCCCTCGGTGGAATTTGCCAACCGTTCTGGGATGTCCATTTTGGACTTTGGGTTTTGTGAGGCGGTGCGCTCGGCGATCGCCCTGAACGCGCCGGGGGGTTTTCATTTGGTGCAAAACCTTCTGAACCAAGACGGCTTGTATCGGAACGCAACCGAATTGGTGACGTTTCTGGACAACCACGACATGCCCCGGTTTCTGAGTTTGAACGGGGATGGGGAGTTGCTGCGGTTGGCGGTGGGGTTGCTGCTGACTTCGCGGGGCATTCCCTGCTTGTACTACGGCACCGAACAATACCTGCACAACGATGCCCACGGCGGCCATGACCCCTACAACCGCCCGATGATGACCGCTTGGGACGAGACCCCCCCTCTGCG
>JAAUUG010000035.1 GCA_012031195.1 Oscillatoriales cyanobacterium SM2_1_8 | reverse complement strand
GCACCAAGGTGACTTCGGGCTTTGGCTCTGGCTTTGACTCCGGCTTGGGCTCGGCCCGACGAAGGCCACCACTGCGCCCGTCGGGCCGCAGGGTCTCCGGCTTGATGGCGACGCTTTCTCGGGGCGGTAGGGGCCGCACCGGCTCCTTGGGGGCTTGCGGCCGGATCTCCGTTGGCACCGGCTCGGCGGTGGCTACCCCATCCGTCCCATCGGCAACCACCGGCACCGCAGGACGGGGGGCTACGGTGTTTTTGCTGGCAACCGGTTTGCTGGGTGCGGGCTGACTGACCGCGGAAGGATTGGCATGATTGGCTAGGGGCGATGGGGAGGCCCCAGATGGCGGCACCGGCTGGGCAACCGACACAGCGGTGGGCATCGCAGTGGGCATCGCTGTGGGCATGGAGGGCTTGGCCGGAGCTTTCGGCGGCGGGGCCAATTCGGCAGCAGGGGCGCCGCTCGGATGGTTCATCGTTACAATCTGTACTTTGGCTGGCTTGCTGTCTTCTCGAACGCTGGCATCTTTGGCGATCGCCGGGGGCGCGGTCCGTCGCGGCGGAGCCTCTGATCGCCCGGTCGGGGATTTTGGACGATCGCTGCCCTGACGGTCGCCTTGGGGGGTCGCAGCCCGAATGCGTTCGGCATCCTCTTCGGCAATCGTACTGCTATGGCTCTTGACAGCAATATCAAGCTGCTGACAGATGGCCATGACCTCCTTGGTCTCCAGGTTCAATTCCTTCGTCAAATCGTAAATCCTTACTTTGCCCGTACTCTGGTTTCCAGTCATCAAACGCTTTGCTCGCTTCCCCTACATTACCCGCCCCATGGACCTTGATCTGCTTGCCCCTGGTTGCCTGCCCTAGTACCTGCTTGTCCCAGTGCTTGCTGGCTCCAGTACCTGCTGGCTCCAGTGCTTGCTTGAACTTTGGCGATCGCCTGGACGCTGCACTTGAGCTTGCCAAATTTGGGCTTGCCGAATTTGAGCTTGCCGCATCTTTGGGCTGGATTCAGGTTTGCCGCCCCCGTTCAAACGTGCGCGACCCCAAGCCGTCTCTATTTTGTAGTATACGGCCCTCCAGTATACGATACCGGCGCGGCTCTAGCACGGCCCCCAGGCCTCCGGAAACATCCGCTAGAATCAAGGAGCTTATGCCCGCATGGGGCGACCTTTTTCGTGATTAAGCCATGACTGCCGTACCCGTTTCCCGAATTCGCAATTTTTGCATCATTGCCCACATCGATCACGGCAAATCGACTTTGGCCGATCGCCTGCTTTTGGAAACCCGCACGGTGGCTTCTCGCGACATGAAGGAGCAGTTCCTGGACAACATGGATCTGGAGCGGGAGCGGGGAATTACGATCAAGTTGCAGGCGGCCCGCATGAACTATACGGCGGCAGACGGGCAAGAATATGTCCTGAACCTGATCGATACGCCGGGGCACGTGGATTTTTCCTACGAGGTATCCCGCAGTTTGATGGCCTGCGAAGGGGCGCTGCTGGTGGTGGATGCTTCCCAGGGGGTCGAGGCGCAAACCTTGGCCAATGTGTATTTGGCGTTGGCCAGCGACTTGGAAATCATCCCGGTGCTGAACAAAATTGACCTGCCGGGGGCCGATCCGGAGCGAGTGGCCGCGGAAATCGAAAGCACCATTGGTTTGGATTGCAGCGGGGCGATTCGGGCTTCGGCGAAGGAGGGGATCGGCATTGCCGAAATTTTGGCGGCGATCGTGGAGCGCGTTCCGGCCCCCGCAACACGATGGCCGATCCGTTCCGGGCGTTGATTTTTGACAGCTACTACGATGCCTACCGGGGGGCGATCGTCTACTTCCGGGTGATGGATGGTACGGTACGCCAAGGGGACACCGTACGGTTCTTGGCGGCGGGGCAAGAGTATCAAATTGACGAGCTGGGGGTGATGGCACCCCATCAGGTGCGGGTGGAGGAGCTCCATGCCGGCGAGGTGGGTTATTTGGCGGCGGCGATCAAAACGGTGGAGCACGCCCGGGTGGGGGACACGATCGCCCAGTCGGGGGCCCAGGTGGAGCCGTTGCCGGGTTATGCCGAAGCCAAGCCGATGGTGTTTTGCGGGTTGTTCCCGACGGATGCCGATCGCTTTGAGGATTTGCGGGAGGCGTTGGAGCGGTTGCGTCTGAACGATGCGGCGTTGCAGTACGAACCCGAGTCGTCGAGCGCGATGGGGTTTGGGTTCCGTTGCGGCTTTTTGGGGTTGTTGCACATGGAGATTGTGCAGGAACGTCTGGAGCGAGAATACAACTTGGATTTGATTGCGACGGCGCCTTCGGTGGTCTACAAGGTGGTGACGACCAAGGGGGACACCCTGATGGTAGACAATCCCAGTTTGTTGCCCGATGGTCACCTCCGCGAGTCGATCGAGGAGCCCTACGTCAAAATGGAGGTGATGACGCCGCCGGGCTACATCGGCACCCTGATGGAGTTGTTTGAGGAGCGCCGGGGTCTTTATCAGGACATGAAGTACACCACCCAGGAGCGCACGACCCTGATCTACGAAGTGCCGTTGGCGGAGGTGGTGACGGACTTTTTCGATCGCATGAAGTCGCGGACGAAGGGCTACGCCAGCATGGAGTATCAGCTCATTGGCTATCGCCCCAACGATCTGGTGAAGCTCGATATTCTGGTGAACGACGAGCCGGTGGACTCGTTGGCTTGCATTGTGCATCGGGACAAGGCCTACCATGTGGGGCGATCGCTGGTGGCCAAGCTGAAGGATTTGATTCCCCGCCATCAATTCCAAATTCCGTTGCAGGCGGCGATCGGCTCGAAGGTGATTGCCCGCGAAAACATTCCGGCGCTGCGCAAAAACGTGTTGTCGAAGTGCTACGGCGGCGACATTTCCCGCAAAAAGAAACTGCTGGAGAAACAAAAGGAAGGCAAAAAGCGCATGAAGTCGATCGGGACGGTGGACGTGCCGCAGGAGGCTTTCATGGCGGTGCTCCAACTGAATGCCGAGACCAAGTAGCGAGGGCAAAATGACGCGCATTCTGACGTTGTTGGGGGCGGGGGCAGGTACCCTGGCGGACACGGCGGCGGCGATCGCCACGGGGATGGGGCCCGGGGGCAGCGGGTATTGGTGGCCCGGGACGGTTGGGGGCCGGACGAGGGGTCTTTGGTGCCGCAGGAAAAAGCCCCAGGGCATTGGGCGGTGACGGTCAAGCCTACGGCGTTGCTGGCCAAGGCGTGGGACGGCGTGAAGATGCGGGAAGGCGATTGGTTGCGCACGCCGTTTTTGCAGGAAATTTACGGAACCCAATTGGCCCTGTTGCCGGGGATGGAAGAGGCGCTGGCCCTCGGTTGGCTGCGGGAGCAGGTGGAATCTGGGGCATACGACGAAATTCTGTGGGTGGGCAGCGAAGCCCGCCGGACGCTGCGAATGTTGGGGCTACCGGAGAACCTGGACTGGTATTTGCGGCAGTTGCGACGGGTGTTGGCGGAATCGACGGTGGGCCAGGCGATCGCCCCTTTTGTCGAACCGCTGTTGAAAACCCTGCTGGTGGGCACCGAGGATTTGGGCAAGCAGGCGGGGGCGGCGGTCAACGTGTTGGAACGGGGCAAACAGGCGGTGGCGGATCCCCGGCAGGTGTTGGCCTATTTGGTGGCCACCCCTGAGACCATGGCCGCCATGCGCTATGTCTGGGGCAGCGCCCAGATGGTTGGGGTGACGGTGGCCGGGGTGCTGGCGGCAGGTTCGATGCCCGACGATGCCTTTGCCCCGTTGCCGATTGGGGCCCTGGCGGAGGCGGCGGGGTTTGTGTTGGCGGAAAATGCCCGGTGCCTGGATGCGCCGAAACCGCTGGTGGTGGATGGGCCGCGCCGGCAAGTGCGGGTGTTTTTACCGGGATTTGATAAACGCCAAGTGAAACTCACCGGTTTTGCCCAAGAGCTGGCGATCGAAGCGGGGGAGCAGCGGCGCAACATTCCCTTGCCTCCCCAGTTTGGCAGCGTTGGCGGGGCCAAGTTCCAGGACGGCTATTTGTTGGTGTCGTTTCGGTAGTTCCCCGATTGGACGGAGAAATTTTGCACTTTTGACGATATGGCCGCCATGACCTCCATTTGGGATCAACGGTACGCGGTGCCGGATTACATCTACGGCAAAGAGCCCAATGACTTTTTGGTGGCCCAGGCCCATCGGCTCCAAGGACAGGTGTTGTCGTTGGCGGAAGGGGAAGGTCGCAACGCCGTGTTTTTGGCAACGTTGGGGTTGTCGGTGCATGGGGTGGACAGCTCGGCGGTGGGTTTGGCCAAAGCCGAAGCCCTGGCCCGCGATCGCGGTGTCGTCATCCGGACGGAAGTGGCCGACTTGGCGGAATTTGTACCGGCCCCCGAAACCTACGATGGGGTCGTTTCGATTTTTGCCCATTTGCCCAAGGCGATCCGGGATCGGCTCTATCCTTTGGTGGAAAAGTGTTTGAAACCGGGGGGACTGTTGCTGTTGGAAGCCTACAGCGAAGACCAGCAAACCCGATCGACCGGTGGCCCCAAGGATGTGGATAGGCTCATGAGTCCGGCCAAGCTGTTGCAAGCCTTTCCGCACTTGGAACCGCTGCATCTGTGGACGGGCGATCGCGAAGTTTGGGAGGGTACCTACCATCGGGGGGCGTCGGCGGTGGTGCAGTTTATCGCCCGCAAGCCGGGAGAAGGGGAACCGGAGGGGTTTTGGCTCCCCCTCCCCAGTGCTTGAGGGTGGGCTGAGCCTGAGGGCGTGGGCTGAGCGCAGTCGAAGCCCGCTGCCGGAAGATGAGTACCAACTCCAGTGCGCTTGGAAGGAACTTCGGTGCGTTTTGGACGAGCTTCAGTGCGTTTTGGACGAACTCCGGTACGGTTTGGACGAGCTTCAGTGCATTTTGAACGAACTCCGGTGCGGTTTGGACGAGCTTCAGTGCATTTTGAACGAACTCCAGTGCGGTTTGCACGAACTCCGGTGCGTTTTTGCCTCCCCGATCTATAGTCATTTCAAATGTGTTTGCGACAGTCTCACCCTCACCCCCAACCCCTCTCCCAGGGGGGGGAGAGGGGAGTAAAGGCAATCAAAACAATCGTAGTCGCGCCATTTTTAATTAAATTGACTATACAACACCTAGGGGGTCACTTTCGCCAGCGAGACGGCACAGGCCTTCAATTCCGGCTGCAACGAATCGGGGCACCGTTCGGGATGGGTCAGGGCATTGGCTTCGGCATCGTCGGCCCAGAGCCGGCCCCAGTGCATCGGCACAAACACCACCCCAGGGGCGATCGCCTGGGTAATCAACACCGGAAAACGCTTTCCCCCGGCGGGAAGTCACCCGTACCCGATCGCCCGCCTGCAGACCCAGTTTGGCCGCATCGCGGGGATGGATTTCCAGAAAGGGATGGGGGTGCATCTTGCGAATTTTGTCGATCCGACCGGTGCGGGTCTGGGTGTGCCAATGGCCGTAGAGGCGACCCGTGGTCAGGGCCAAAAGGGTAGTCGCCGTCGAGGGGTTCCGCCATGCCGCTGGAGTGGTAAACCCCAAACCGCGCTTTCCCCGCCGGAAACCGGAAATCGGTATACAGCCGGGCCGGCGCCCCTGCCCCCCAGTGCTGCGGCCCCTCCCGTGCTAAGCGATCGTGGCTGAGTTCCGAGTGATCGCACAGCCGCCCCGCCGTCGATTGGGCAAATTCGGCATACACTGCGGCGGCATCGGCCCACCCAAACCGATCGCCAAACCCCAACCCCCGCCCCACGGCGGCAAAAATCTCCCAGTCGGCTTTGGCTGCGCCGGGGGGCGACCGAAACGCAGGACAGTAGGTCACCCGCCGCTCCGAGTTGGTCATGGTGCCACTCTTCTCGCTCCATTGGGCCGCCGGCAGCAACAAATGGGCAAATTCGGTGGTTTCGGTGGGATGGTAACAGTCTTGGTACACCGTGAAGGGCGATCGCCGCAGGGCCGCCTTGGTGCGCCCCAAATCGGGAAAACTCACCGCCGGGTTGGTGGCCGCAATCCACAAAAACTGCACCGAGCCATCCTCCAATCCCCGCACCATGTCCCAGGCGCTGCGCCCCGGCACCGGCGAGATTTGCCCCGGCGGCAACCCCCAAAACCTTTCCATGAAAGCCCGATCCTCCGGATCGGTGACGGCCCGGTAGCCCGGCAACAACTGGCAGAGGCCCCCCGCTTCCCGCCCCCCCATGGCATTGGGTTGCCCCGTCAAGGAAAAGGGCCCCGCCCCCGGCTTCCCAACCTGCCCCGTCAACAAATGCAGGTTAATGATGCACCGCACCTTGGCCGTCCCCTGGGCCGACTGGTTGATCCCCATCGACCACATCGACAGCACGGCCTTGGCCTCTCTCCACCAGCGGGCCGCCGTCACCAAATCGGCGATCGCAATCCCACACCGTTGGGCCACCCGCTCCGGCGTATAGTCCTGCACCAACGCCGCCAACGCCGCAAATCCCTCGGTATGGTTTTCGATGAACGGGCGATCGAGGGTGCCCCATTGCTGCCAGAGGTGGGCCATGCCGTTGAGCAAATCGATGTCGGTGCCCGGCTGAATCGCCAAGTGCAAATCCGCCACCGCCGCGGTTTCCGTCCGTCGGGGATCGACCACAATCAGCTTGCAGCCGCTGGCTTTTTGGTGCCGCCGCAACCGGTTGAACACAATGGGATGGCATTCCGCCGTGTTGCTGCCGATGATGAAACAGCAATCGGTCAATTCCAGATCGTCGTAACAACAGGGGGGCCCATCCGAGCCAAAACTCTGTTTGTAGCCCGCCACCGCCGAAGACATGCACAGCCGGGAATTGGCATCAAAATTGTTGGTGCCCAGACACCCTTTCATCAGCTTCTGGGCCACGTAATAGTCCTCGGTCTGAAATTGCCCCGAACCGTACATGCACAGCGCATCCGGATTTTCGCGCCAAGGGGCGATCGCCCCCACAATTTTGGCGATCGCCTCGTCCCAAGAAATTCGCCGAAACTCATCGTCGAGGGTGGGTCGCCACAGCGGGTACAACAACCGGTCTTTGTCCAGGGATTCCGCCACCGTGGCCCCCTTCACGCACACCATGCCCTGGCTCGAAGGATGGGCGCGATCGCCCCGAATTTTGAGCGCTGGCAACACCGCTTCAAGACCACACCCCACCCCACAATAGGGGCACAGCGTTTTCACGGTTTCGGTCATGGCTTCCCATCCTTGTCTTCGCCCACACTAGGCACCATTGCCTAGCCTAAACCCTTAGCCAAACACAAAAAAGGTGGACGATTGTCCACCCTGAACCTATAGCTATATTCGAGTAGGTTCGGACATCGAAGGAAAAGGGGGGTTGGGGGCTGCGCCCCCAGCCAGGGGTTTCACCCCTGCACCCCGTCCCAACCAAGTTATTCACAGCTCGTCAAGGAGTTGAGCCGGAGGGCTAACCCGTTTCCGTCAAGCCCCAACGCCCGGCCAACTCCCCAAGTTCCTGCCTAGATGAAGTTCCCGTTGGCCAAGGGCTGCTTGCGACGCACCCCGAGCACGGTCGGCTTGGGCGCCGCGCCGGAACGGTTGGTCGGGAAGTTGCTGCCGGCACCCACCCGACGGGTTTGGTTGTACAGCTCGCCGTTCAAGTCCAGCATCGGGATCGTCCGCGTCCGGATTTGCCCCCGGGCAATGGGCTCATCTTCGCCCGGGTGTTGCGCCGACAACAGCAAGGTGTCGCCCACAAACCAAGGCCCCGTGAACTCCGAACGGTTCGGACCGTAGCCAAAAGGCAGCACCAGACCGGCATCCGGGCCGTCCAACTTGATCACAAAGATAAAGTTGTTGCCGAATACCCCCGTCAGGTTGCCAATCCCCCCCGTGGCACTGTGGTTCATCGTGTTCGGGCGATCGACTGCCCCCAGGTTAAACCCGTTGTGGGTGCTGGTGGACATATCGGTCACGCCCCAGATGTTGCCCTGGTTGTCAAAGGCCAAGTTGTCCACGTTGGCAAAGCCTGCCCCTTGCTGCGAACCGGCTTCGCCACCTTGAGCCAACCGCTCCCACCGGAAGGTCAAACCGGTACCGTCTTCGCTGTCTTCCGTAAGCTTGAACAGCGCCCCGTGGGACTGAATGGCATCCACCGCCGTTTGCTGCTTCGAGATTTGGAAAATCCGCGAATCCACATAACCGTCACTGCCCGGCGTGCCGTCGGTGTAGGCGATAAACACTTCGCGGGGGTTGCGGGGGTTCACTTCCAAATCTTCCGGCCGCGCCGTCGGGGTCGCCCCCACCAAATTCGCCGCCAGGTAGGCATCCACCAACACCGCCCCTTGGGAACGGTAGAAGTCCGACACGCGCTTGCCTTGATAGCCCGACAACGTTGTGCCCTCGTTGGTCAAGTCAACGATGAACGAACCGCCGTCCGCCGTTTGCCCGGCAATGCCGTTCCGTCGGGGCAACCGCAACCGCCCGTTTTGCTGGGCCGTGCCCAACGCCGCCAATTCCACCGAAGCCAAATCCGAGGGCTTGATCGGGTTGGTGGCCGTGGTCAAATCCAACAGCACCCATTCCCCCGTCCCGTTCGCGTTGTAGCGCGCCGCATACAGCCGACCGTTTTCCAACAACCGCGAGTTGGCCTTGTCCGTCGGGTTGGTGATGGTGCCCGCCGAAATGTACTTCCAGGTGTGACCGCTGCGGCGATCGTCGCCCATGTAGGCAATCAGACGCTTGCCCGCTTCCGCCCGGAAGGTGATGTTTTCCCAGCGATAGCGACCCAAAGCCGTGTGTTTCCGCGCCCGGAAGGTCGGATCGGCCGGATCGATTTCCACCACCCAGCCGTACTTCTCGCCCACCAGACCAAATTCTGCGCCGGTAGTGGTCGGAATGTATGCCGTTTGCGTACCGTTCGGCTGCGTATCTTCCTGCACCCCGTTGAAAAATGCGGTGCTGGCTTGGAAGTTTTCTTCGCAGGAGAAGATGGTGCCCCAGGGGCTCACCCCGCCAGAGCAGTTGAAACCGGTACCAATAATCCGGTTGCCCAAACCGTCGGCGTTCACCCCTTCAAACACGTCCCGCGCCGCCGGCCCGGTACCGATCAAGAAGTTGTTGTCCCCCCGTTGGTGGCTGCGATCGCCCCAAGCCGTGACGGTGCGGTAAGCATCGCTCCGCTCGGCATTGATGGCCAAACCCGACAGCAAGTGGTAGCGACGGTTGCGGCTGTCCGCGTTCACCGGCCGGAAACGACCGCCGGCATCGCGGCGGATGCGCACCACCGAGCCGCCCAAGTTGTAGGCCAATTCCCCAAAAAAAGCCCGCGTCCGCGTGGTGGGAATGTCAAAGCCAATCACTTCCCGGAAGGTACTGTCGGGCACATCGTTTTGCGCCGATTCCCGCACCAACGGCGAGAACGGCCCGCTGACATACTCGTGGTTCGTCCACAAGTAGCCCTCAGTGTTGCCGTTGATGGGCACATACCCGTTGAAGTCGCAGTTGTAGCCAAAGTAATCATCTTGGTTCGGGAACACCCGATCGCCCCAAGAAATAATGGGGTAGTACTCATACTCTGGCGGCACCACCACATCATCGACTACCGTGAAGCTCGCCAGACGACCGGAATCGCTGTTGGGGGGCAACACTGTCCCCTGTCCGTTGTAGCCCGTCGCCAAAAAGCTGGAATTGTCCAGGTAAATGGGCAAGGGGCTCGGCAAACGCACCGGCGTAAAGGTCAAGGTCGAACCGGTATTGGCAACAGCCCCTTGGTTCAACAGGGAATCTCCGAGCACCGCAGCGGCAGCACTCGCCCCGAAGAAGGTGAGCAATTGTCTGCGGGAGTAGTAAGACATACAAAATCCTCGTTGAAGACTTCTAAAATGGGCAAAATTGGGCGGTTCGTGGGGCAATCAGGCAACGGGCAAGGGCACCCTTGATTCAACTTGGTTTAATTGGATCCAACCGGTGGGGGAACCCCAAAAGCCGTCCCAGTCAAAACGATTCATCAAAATGATTCATCAACTGGTTTGCGGCTGGTTTGTGACCCGTTGGCAGCACCTTGAAGCAACACCTAAAAAAGCATTCACCCTGAACATGCCTTCGCTGGGGAGCCCCAGCCAAACCAAAACCGGCTTAAAACCGGCTTCAGACTAGCTCTGTACCTTTACGAAGGGCATTTGGGGCGTTCATTTCAAGGATCGGGCTCAAGGATCCAGCCAGAACTTGGCTTTACCTCAATTGGCTTTATCTCAATTGGCTTTGCCTCAAGTCGAGTACGAATCTCAAATCGGGCAAGAGCCTCCAATCAAGAAAGCGCACTGGAACGACCTGCCGGTTGGGCCCGTCCAAATCCCAGGCATCCCCGATGTACCCCACTGTACCCCGCGCACGTTAAGGGCTCGTAAAGCTCTGGTTAATGGACGATCTTTGCCCCAGCTCGTTGGATTTTCTGCCCCCCGGTGCCTCCATCCTCTTAGTAGTTGTATTCGGGTAGGTTCGGACATCGAAGGAGGAGGGGGTTTGGGGGCTGTGCCCCCAATCAGGGTTTCACCCCTGCAACCCGTCCCAATCAAACTGTTTACAGCTATAACAACGCTTAAAAAATCGAAAAGATTCCCGGGCGATCGCCAAAGTTCCCGTAGGTTTTGAGTAGAAATGCTTAAAAGTGGATGGGAACAGCTTGGAGGTTTGAGGTTTACTTTTTGCAGGACAGCCGGTACGGCGGCAGGTCGACGGTGCAGGCGTTGCGGGAGTTGTTGCGGCAGCGTTTGGGGGAGGGCTACGAGCTGGAGGAAATTGATGTGGCCGCTTCGCCGGAGCGGGCGGAGGCCAACCGGGTGCTGGCCATTCCCACCCTGATCCGGCGCTGGCCTTTGCCCGAGTGCCGCTATTTGGGGGCGATCCACGGGGTCAAATTGGACTGTTTGTTGGAGGTGCCAACCCAAGAGCTGCAATAGGTTCAGGAGCCCAATTTGAAGGCATCGACGAACAGGCCGTAGGTGATGCCGACCTTGAACCAGTGGATCACCCCCAGCCAAAACGGGGGGGCGGGGGGTACGGTAATAAAATCGGCTGAAGGACTCCCCCCCAACAGCAGGGCTCCCGCCCCCCACAGGTCGAAGGTGCCGCTTTGACCCGCCCACAGGGAGAGGGCCCCCCCGGTAAAAAAGCCGAAGAAGAAGCCCAGCAATTGCAGGGACAAGCGTCGCCAGGGGTTTTGCAGCCAGGCGGTGGCCAACACCACAAAGGCTTCCCAGAGACCGTTGAGCCGGGTATCTTGCATGGACAAAAGATTGCGGGCATTCTCGTTGTAGACTACTAGACTATGCTTTTGGAGACAATATGGCTCGCCTCTACTACGATGCCGATGCAACGTTGGATTTTCTGCGCAACCAAAAATTGGCGATCGTGGGCTACGGTTCCCAGGGTCATGCCCACGCCCTCAACCTAAAGGACAGCGGTTTGGATGTGGCGGTGGCGCTTTACGAGGGCAGCCCTTCCCGGGCCAAGGCAACAGCGGCCGGGTTGCCGGTGCTGTCGGTGTCGGAGGCCGCCAAAACCGCCGATCTGTTGATGATTTTGCTGCCGGATGAGGTGCAGCGGCAGGTTTACGCGGAGCAGATTGCCCCCTACCTGCGCCCCAACCAAGTGTTGGCCTTTGCCCACGGGTTCAACATCCACTTTGCCCAGGTGGTGCCGCCCCAAGATGTGGACGTGATCATGGTGGCGCCGAAGGGCCCCGGTCACTTGGTGCGCCGTACCTACGAGCAAGGCCAAGGCGTGCCGGCGTTGTTTGCGATTTTCCAAGACGCTTCGGGCCATGCTCGCGATCGCGCGATGGCCTACGCCAAGGGCATTGGCGCCACCCGGGCGGGCATTTTGGAAACTTCGTTCCGGGAAGAAACCGAAACCGATTTGTTTGGCGAACAGGTGGTGTTGTGCGGCGGCTTGAGCGCTCTGATCAAAGCCGGGTTTGAGACGCTGGTGGAAGCGGGCTATCAACCGGAATTGGCCTATTTTGAGTGCCTCCACGAGGTGAAGTTGATTGTGGATTTGGTGGTGGAAGGGGGCTTGGCCAACATGCGCTACAGCATTTCCAACACCGCAGAATATGGCGACTACACCCGCGGCCCCCGCATTGTGAACGATGCCACCCGGGCGGAGATGCGCAAAATTTTGAGCGAGATTCAATCGGGTCAGTTTGCGCGGGAGTTTGTGTTGGAAAACCAAGCGGGCAAACCCGGTTTTACGGCCATGCGTCGCCAAGAGGCGGAACACCCGATCGAAGCGGTGGGCAAAGACCTGCGGGCGATGTTTAGCTGGCTGAAAAAGATCGAGGCTTGATCGTTCCTTCTCCCCAGCCTTTTCCTCTGTTCCCTTTTGCCCTCCTTCCGCAGGCTCAGGAACCCGGGAGGAGGGGTTGGGGGGATGCTGGCCGTCCCCTACTCCAAACTGAGCCGGGCCAACGCCCCCCCGTCCACCGTCAGGGTTTGGCCGGTGATGAAACCAGCCAGATCGCGATCGCCCAAAAAGGCAATGGCTTTGGCAATGTCGGCGGGGGCAGCCAACCGTTGCAACGGGGTTTTGGCCATGAGTTCGCGCAGTTGGATTTCGCCGTCGGCCCCTGGAAAATGTTCCCGCAACATGGGCGTATCGACCGCCCCCGGCAACACGGCGTTGACCCGAATGCCATCGGCCGCAAACTCCAACGCCAACGCCCGGGTCAGGGCCACCAATCCCCCCCTTGCTCGCCGCATAGGGGGCAATTCCTGTCGACGTGGCGACCGCATGCACCGAAGCCACATGGACAATGCTGCCTCCGCTCCGCCGGAGCAAATCGTGGGCCGCCCGCGCCAGCAAAAACGGAGCCCGTAAATTGACCGCCAAGGTCTTGTCCCAGACCGCGATCGCCGTCGTCAGCACCGAACCCACCGGCTGCACCGCCGCATTGTCCACCAGCAAATCCAAGCGCCCCGATTGCAAGGCGATCGCCTCCATCGTCAACGCAATTTGGGCCGGCTCCGTGAGGTCGGTATGGTAGTAGGTGTGGCAGGGCAAACGGCCCCCTTCTCGATCCACATCGCGGTAGTCCAAGCCAATCACATACCAATCTTTGGCGGCAAACAACTGCGCCGTTGCGCGCCCGATGCCCCCCAATACCCCCGTAATCGCTACCGTTGGTTTCATGTGCCCCACCGCAACCCAGCGAAAATTCTACCGCGGGAAATTGAGAGCAAAGGAACCTTTTTCGGTATCATGAACCGCATAACCTATGAATTTTTACAAAGGGCGGGCATTCGTGATTAGGGTAGCTATCAACGGGTTTGGGCGAATCGGTCGGAACTTTTTGCGGTGCTGGGTCGGTCGGGAAAACAGCGGTGTGCAAATTGTCGCCATCAACGACACCTCCGATCCGCGCACCAATGCCCATCTTTTGCGCTACGACACCATGTTGGGCAAACTGAATGCCGAGATCCAAGCCGACGACAATTCGTTTACGGTCAACGGCCATCACATCAAAGCTACTTCCGATCGCAATCCCGAAAATCTGCCCTGGAAAGATTGGGAGATTGATCTGGTTATTGAATCGACGGGTGTGTTTACCGATCGGGTCGGAGCCGAAAAACACTTGAAGGCCGGGGCCAAGAAAGTGCTGATCACGGCACCGGGCAAAAACGATGATGGCACCTTTGTGGTTGGCGTGAACCACGAAACCTACGATCCCCACCAACACCACATCATTAGCAATGCCAGTTGCACCACCAACTGTTTGGCGCCGATCGCCAAGGTGTTGCACGAAAAATTTGGCATCGTCAAAGGGTTTATGACCACCACCCACAGCTACACCGGCGACCAACGGATCCTGGATGCCAGCCACCGCGATTTGCGGCGGGCCCGGGCGGCGGCCGAAAACATTGTGCCCACCAGCACCGGTGCGGCCAAAGCCGTAGCCTTGGTCTTGCCCGAGCTGAAGGGCAAATTGAACGGGATCGCCCTGCGGGTGCCAACCCCCAACGTGTCGGTTGTGGATTTGGTGGCCGAAGTGTCCAAATCTACCATCCCCGAAGAAATCAACCAGGCCCTGAAGGAAGCGGCGGAGGGCCCCCTCAAGGGAATTTTGGCCTATAGCGAGTTGCCTTTAGTCTCCAGCGACTACCGCGGTACCGACGAGTCCTCGATTGTGGATTCCCTGTTGACCATGACCATCGGCGACAACCTGATCAAGGTCGTGGCTTGGTACGACAACGAATGGGGCTACAGCCAACGGGTGCTGGACTTGGCCGAAGTGGTGGCCAGCAAATGGGCCGCCTAGTTGCCTGACGGGCGTGTTTTTTGGTTTTGCCCAAGCTCTCTGCTTTCTCTCCTGGTGGCGGAGGGTTTGGGCAAACTGAGGTATCCCGGCTCGGAACGGCTTGTCCCTAAAACCAAGCCGCCGAACCCACACCCCCCGGCCAAATTGCGGAGCCAAATTGCGGAGCCAAATTGCGGAGCCAAATTGCGGACGGGCTATTGCCTAAAAGCTGAAGTTGATGTACCTTTAGAAAAGTCTGAAATTTCAAGTTCCTCTTAATCCTCGGTAGCTCAGTGGTAGAGCGGTCGGCTGTTAACCGATTGGTCGTAGGTTCGAATCCTACCCGGGGAGTTCAAAATTTTTCGAGCATGGGCAAGGGTTGTCCACGTCCAAATTATCCAAGCTAGAGGTTACTCAAGCAAGAATTCCCGAAAACCATCGGAGATGGCTTCAGAGGTGGATTCGGAGATGGATCAAGACGGGGTGGCCAAACGAACCCTAGCCTCCTCTCCTGTGGGGGGCTTCGACTGCGCTCAGCCCACCCCTCACCCCCCGGGAAAGACTGCGCTTAGCCCACCCTTAGACCGGGGAGAAGGGGAGCGTGCCCAAAGTGTCAACACCCTCTAGGGGATTGGTTGGGGCACAAAATCGAAACCAAACCCCGGAGCGGCGACCCGGCACAGCCCGCACCAGTTCCATGGCCCGGTTGCGATCGCCCGACGGCAGGAACCGAACCACGCCGGTGGCTCCCACCGCTTGAAAGCCGGGTTGACGGAGGGTGGTCAAAAGGTTGGCACGGGTGGGGGGCAAACTCAATCCCAAGGCGGTGTGCCAGGCTTGGGTGGCATCGTAGGCCATGGCCGTCCGCCAATTGACATCCCCTTGCCACCGTTGACGGGACGTTTGCGCAAACCGGGAGGTGGGATCGTTGTCG
>JAAUUG010000034.1 GCA_012031195.1 Oscillatoriales cyanobacterium SM2_1_8 | reverse complement strand
TTGCCAAGGGGTTTAGCAGTGCTGTAGCGATCGCGCAACAGCAGATCCCATCCACAAGACTGACATTGGCGCACTAGTTGTCTGGCATTTTTGGGATTTTTGCAGTCCGGGTTTATGCATGTAACTCTATTCTTATACCTGCGTATTCGTACCTGAATCCTGTCGAAGTGGAGGGAGCTATCGACAGACGCCGTAGAGGAGACCCGAGCAAATCGTTTTAATCTATGATGTCTTACCTCTTGCTTATGATGCCACAATCTCCCAGCGAACTAACGGCTCCTTTACAGAAGCTTGTCAGAGGTTGAAAAGATTGGCTGCATTCTCGTTTCCCGCCAGCAGGTACGTAGATTGTCCCACCCCACTTGCGATAAAATATCCAAGCTGATGTAGCGTAGATGCACGCGGGGCACACACATGCACATCTCTCTCAAGTGGCTGCGAGAATTGGTTGAGTTCAGCCTGTCGCCAGAGGATCTGGCACATGTTTTGACAATGGCAGGGTTCGAGGTAGAGGACATTGAGGACAGGCGGCAGTGGGCAGAGGGCGTGGTGCTGGGCAAGGTGTTTGACTGCCAACCCCATCCCAATGCGGACAAGCTGCGGGTGTGCCTGGTGGACGTGGGGGGTGAAGCCCCGCTCAATATTGTGTGCGGTGCCCCTAACGCACGGGCAAATATCTTTGTGCCCGTTGCCACCGTGGGGGCTTACCTACCCAAGGTGGATTTAAAAATTAAAAAGTCCAAGCTACGGGGCGTGCCTTCGGAGGGGATGCTCTGTTCTCTGGCGGAGTTGGGGCTGGCAAAGGAATCCGAGGGCATTGAGATTTTTGAAACCCTGGAAGGATACGAGATCGGGAGCGATGCCCGTCCGTTGCTGGGGTTAGACGATGCCATTTTGGATCTCACCTCCACTGCCAACCGCGCCGATGCCCTGAGTATGGTGGGGATTGCGCGGGAAGTGGCGGCGCTGACTGGTGGAACGCTGAAGTTGCCTGCGCCTAAGGGAATAGACAGACCCAAGGGTAATAGCGCCTTGACTGTCACCTGTTGCGGAACAGAAAGCTTGTCCTACCTACATCGCTACAGAAATTACTGGCGTGACGATCGCCCCTTCTCCACGCTGGCTGCAACAGCGGTTGACGGCGGCGGGCATTCGACCGATTAATAATGTGGTGGATGTCACCAATTACGTGTTGCTGGAGTGGGGGCAACCCCTCCATGCCTTCGATCGCGATCGCCTGGGTAGCACGGATATGGGGGTGCGGTTCGCGCGGGCAAGAGAGTCTTTGAAAACCCTGGATGGACAGCAACGGGAACTCCAGTCGCAGAATTTGCTGATTACGGCGGGCGATCGCCCGGTGGCGCTGGCGGGCATCATGGGGGGCGAGAACTCTGAGGTACAGGATGACACCCAGAATTTGATCCTGGAAGCTGCCCTGTTCGATTCGGTGGCGGTGCGCCGCTCCGCCCGCGCCCAAGGGATTCGCACGGAGGCATCCACCCGCTACGAGCGGGGGGTAAACCAGGCAGAGTTGGAAATTGCCTCCCAGCGTGCCGTGGAACTGATCCTGCAACTGGCTGGGGGCAGCGTCACCGGACAAAAGAAAAGCGATCGCCGTCCCGACAAGTTCACCCAGGAAATTTTGCTGAACCTGGATCGGGTGCGGCAGGTGTTGGGCAACCTGGAGCAGGACGGCAAGGTGATGCTGGTGCCGGAAGCGGACATCGAGCGCAGTCTCAAGGCACTGGGTATGGAAATTTCCCCCACCTCCGTCCCCAGGGTGTGGTTGGTAACGGTGCCCGCCTACCGCGCCCGCGATATTGGGTTGGATATCGATCTCATTGAAGAAATTGCCCGCATCATTGGCTACGATCGCTTCTGCGATACCTTTCCCGGTGAGAGCGCTGGGGGCGGTTCCCTGTCACCGCAATACCAACTCATGCGCCGCCTGCGGGCAACGCTGCGGGGGGTAGGGTTGACGGAACTGTTGCACTATTCCCTGGTGAAGCCAGAAGAGGGCGATCGCCAGGTGAAACTTGCCAATCCCTTGTTTGCCGAGTATTCCGCCCTGCGCACGGAAATGCTGAGCGCCCTGCTAGAAGCGTTTCAGTACAATCTGGAGCAGGGCAACGGTCCCCTGAATGCCTTCGAGATTGGGCGCATTTTCTGGTCTGAAGAAGACGGCTTGTTTGAAGCGGATGCAGTCAGCGGCATCATCGGCGGCGATCCGACAGAAGGCAAATGGCAACGCGCCGATCGCGATCAACCGCTCAACTGGTACGAAGCCAAAGGTTTGCTGGACAGCGTGTTTCAGCGACTGGGACTGAGCGTGGAATATCAGCCCGATCGCCGCGACGATCGGTTGGTGGGTGACGCACAACACCTGGGTATGGCGGCCCAACTGGCAAAGTTGCGCGGCGATCGCCCGCGCCACCCGCCCGGAAACCCCCACATCGATTTCGTCGAAGACCAGGGTGGGCAACGGCGTATCGGGCACCGCCAAACAGGTTTTGAGGGCCAACAAAAAGCGGCTGGTTTCGCCACCGGAGGCGGTTTCGCTCAAGGGTTGCAACGGCTCCCCCGGGTTGGCACTGAACAAAAAAGCCACCCGATCGCCGCCAAAGGCGGTGGGTTCGCTGGGGGTCAATTCCACCTGAAAGCGGGCGCGCTCCAGGGCCAGGGCCGGCAACCGCTCGTGCATTTGGGTTTCGAGGTGGGTGGCAGCCTGCTGCCGCCAACGATGCACGGTCTGGCTGTGGCGATCGAGGGCCTCGCGGGCGGTGACAACGGCGGTTTCCAAGGCCGCCAGGGCTTCTGCTTGAAATTCCAAAGCGGCCAAATCGGCCGTGAGTTGCTGGCAACGGGCGATCGCCTCGGTCAGGGTGGGCCCGTATTTGCGGCAAATTTGCTTGAGTTGTTGGCGGCGGTTTTCGAGGTGGGTAAGGCGATCGGGATCGCCCTCATCGTCGCCATAGTCCCGCAAAAACCGGGTCGCCTCTTCGATTTGTACCAAAGCGCTTTCCACCAAGTCGCGGCAGCCGCTGGCCCGCTCATCCAGTTCGGCCACGGCGGTCAGGGCGTGGAGAGACTTGCCCAACAAATCAATGGCCGCCGGATATTCCCGACCTTCGTAAAGGCACTCGTAGGCGTGCCGAGCCTGCTGCTGCAAATCGGCGGCCCGCGCCAAACGTCGGCACTCTTTGTCCAACCGCTCCAGCTCCGCCCCATCGCCCAGATCGGCCGCGACCAATTCCTGGTGCTGAAACTGCCACAGGTCTTGTTGCACCTGGCGATCGCGGGCCTGTTCGCAGCCATCCGCCAGCCGCTCCTTGGCTTCCTTCCACACCCGAAACAGTTCCCGTTGGGTTTGCAAGGCGGCCGCCAGGGGAGCCCCCCCCACCCGATCCAACCACTCCCGCCGGGCCGTGGGACTTGCCAAGGCCGCCGCCTGACCCTGGGCCGCAATTTCCAAAAGATAGACCCGCAACCCTTGGATTTGGGTTTTGGAGACCAGCACCCCATTGACCCGGTTGCGGCTGGTGCGGGCCGTGATTTCCCGGCTGCACACCAATTCTCCGTCCGCTTCCAGGCCTTGGTCGGCCAACCACCGCTCCAGGGTGGGATGCAGCGCAAACACCGCCTCCACGATCGCCTTGGTGGCCCCGGTGCGCAACATGCGTGGCGTGGTTTTGCCGCCAAGGGCCGCATCCAGAGCATCCAACACAATGGATTTGCCGGCTCCGGTCTCCCCGGTCAGGATCGCGATGCCGGGGGGAAACGCCAATTCCAGGCGATCGATCAGGGCAAAATTTTCGATCCGCAACGACAACAGCATGGAAACCGTCCGTATCTGCCCTACTATAGCCCCAAATTCCCAACCCCAGCCCCGCCCCCATGGCCCTGCAAATCGTGGCCCTGGTGCCCATGCGCCATCACAGCGAACGGGTGCCCGGCAAAAATTACCGGCTGTTCGCCGGCCAACCCCTCTTCCACCGCATTGTGGAAACCCTCCAACAATGCCCCTCCATTTCCCAAATTTACCTGGATACCGATAGCCCCTGCATTCTCGAAAGCGCCCGCACCGCTTTCCCAACCGTGGGCCTGTTGATCCGGCCCCCCCACCTCCGCGATGGCCACATCTCGATGAATGCGGTGCTGGCCCACAGCGTTGCCCAGGTGCCGGCCGACCTCTACCTGCAAACCCACTGCACCAATCCCCTGCTCCAAGCCGATACCATCGAACGGGCGATCGCCACCCTGCAAACCCACCCGGAATGCGACAGCTTGTTCGCCGTGACCCCCCGCCACACCCGGTTTTATTGGCCCGACGGTCGCCCCGTCAACCACGATCCCGCCGCCCTGGTGCGCACCCAAGACCTGCCCCCCCTGCTGGAGGAAAACTCCAACCTGTACCTGTTTTCCCCGGCGGTGATGACCCAATGCCAACGCCGCATTGGCCGCAACCCCTACCTGTTCCCCATCCCCGCCGCCGAAGCCTGGGACATCGACGAAGAATTGGATTGGTCAATCGCCGAATTTCTCTGGCATCGCCAAAATGAAGCCAAAATCAGCCCCAAATCCCCAAATTAAAGTGCAAAGTATAGTTGTTTTAATTAAAACTGGCACGGTTTTTCCTGCCCAACGAAAGTCTAGTAGAACCAATAGGGGCTTCGCCCCTGCGACCCGACTTGTTTTGTCTCGTCGCTATGCAAAACAGCTATATAGTCAATTTAATTAAAAGTGAAACGACTGCGGTTGTTTTGATTGCCTTTACTCCCCTCTCCCTCCCTGGGAGAGGGGCTGGAGGTGAGGGCAAGGTTGTCGCAAACATATTTGAAATGACTATATTTTCACCAAAAAACAGGCCGAGCAACCAACCCTAACCCTGGGCGATCGCAGGGGCGCCGTATCCCGCCGCCGGGCAAACACCACCCGGGGAAACAAAACGCTCCGAATCAGCAACCACAGGGAAAACAGTTCGCCGGGATGCTGCGATCGCCGCCACTGCCCTGGGCGACAAAACAACATTTTCACCAATTGCCGGTGCTGAGGCAACGTCACCTCCTGAAACGTCACCATCCCATCCCCCCGCAACACCGCGGGCAACGTCAACCCCTCTTCCAAAATCTCGACCGTGACCGGCAGGGAAGCCGCCGCCGGCAACGCGGTTTGGGTGAACTCGATCCGGGCTCCCCCTTCCGACAAAGCCGTGGTCACGCCCCAAGCCATCGCCCCATTTGCGTCCGTAATTTTCACCAAGCGTTTGAGGGCAAACCACTCGTACAGGTCGCGCTTGGGCACATCAAACATCACCAGCAGGGCCACGGCCACCAACAGCAGGTTGTAGGCGCTCCAGAACCACCCCAATTCCAGCCCTTTGAGGTGCCCCGGTTCTCCCTGCGCCATAATGCACCGCGCCAAATTCACCCATAAACTCAGCGCCGTCGCCCCAAAACCACCAGCAGCGGCCCCGCCAACGCCCAATTAAAGACCAGGCGATCGCGTTGTTCGCCTTTGGGGGTCACCTTAAACCCCTTTGGCAAAGGGTCGCCACAGGGTTTGCAGAACCGTTAGGGCCAACGGAAAACACAACACCACATCGTAAATCTCCGAAATCACCAGGGAGCGGGTGCGATAACTCAACCATCCAAAGGTGACCCAGGTGGCCAGGTATTGGGGCAAGAAGAAAAACAGCAATTCCGGGAGGGTCGCCCGCACCGGCACCACGTCGGCAAAGGCGTAGACCAGCGGCCCCACCAAAAAGACCGCCCGCGACAAACTGGAAAACCAATGCAAAATCCCGTTGAGGTGGGACAACCGCTGCCAGAGCCCCAGCCCGGGTTGGGTCAGGGGATTTTCGGAAATGAAAAACGCCTGCAACGTCCCCCGTGCCCACCGCAGCCGCTGGGTGGCTTGGGCCGCCATGTCGTCCGGGGCCGCCCCCGCGCTTAATTTTTCGTCCAGGTAAACCAGACGGTACCCCCGCCGGGATAGCCGCACCGAGGTGAAATAATCTTCGCTGAGGGACTGGGTGACAAATTCGCCCCCCACCGCCTGCAACGCCTGCCGTCGCAACACAAACGAGGTGCCGGCACACACCACGCTCTCGGTACCGTCCCGAGCCGGCTGAATCTGCCGATAAAACACCTCCTGCTCCGGTACCAAAATGTTTTCCAATCCCAAATTCCGGGCCACCGGATCGGCATTGTAAAAGCTCTGCGGGGTTTGCACCAAGGCCACCCGCTCGTCCTGGAAAAAGCCCACCGTCCGCTCCAAAAAATTGCGCGTGGGCACAAAATCGGCATCGAAACAAACCACCAACTCGCCGTGGGTATGGGCGATCGCATGGTTCAGGTTGCCCGCTTTGGCGTGGCGGTTGTCGGGTCGGGTGAGGTATTCGCACCCCAATTCCGCGGCCAAAGCCTGGATCTCGGGACGACGGGTATCGTCCAACAAATAAATGGTCTTGGGGCCGTAGTCCATGGCTTGGCAACCGATTACGGTGCGCCGCAGCATAAATGCCGGCTCGTTGTAGGTGGGGATCAACACATCGACGGTGGGGGTATAGGCTCCCGATCGCACCACCGCCCCATGGGCATCGGCCTCTTCCCGGCGATCGCGGGTGCGCACCAACAACAGCATTTGCAACATCCCATTCCCCAACACCAGCATTTCTAGGGCAAACAACCCCAGGCTGAGGCCCGCCACCCCCGGCGGATCCAAAATCAACGTCGAAGTGGCCCGCCACAACACGTAGCGCAGGGCCAACACCCACAAAATGCCCACCACCACCACCCGCGATCGCGGCGTCGGCTCCGGAAAAACTTGGGTAATCAACCACAGCCCCACCGTCAAGGCGATCGCCCAGGCCACCAAAAATTTGCCCGCCACCATCGGCACCGCCAACCACATCGGCGGCATTTGCTGCCAGCGATCCAACTGCTGCCACAACGGTTGCCATCGGGCCGTCGCCACCAACCAGATCGCCGTGGCGATCGCCCCCGCCATCACCATCCACCCCAAACCAAATAGCCACCCCCGCCGCCAATTCCCACCCGTCGCGATCGTGCCCATGGTTCCTCCCTACCTGTTGTGATCCTAGTCTGCCCCGCCAAATCTTGACAAAATCTTAAATCCATACTTAATATGAGTACGACTTGAGTTGTTTTGCAACAGAGGCAAAGACATGGCTTTGGAACGGGTGCCCGACGTAGTGTTTAAGACGCGCGTGCGCGACGAATCGGTCGGCGGCGAAAATCCTTTTCGGTGGCAAGATCGGACGACCGCCGAAATTTTTGGGGGCAAGCGGGTAGTATTGTTCTCGTTGCCTGGCGCCTTTACCCCCACCTGTTCTTCGACCCACCTGCCGCGCTACGAAGAGCTGTACGAAGAAATCAAGGCTCAGGGCGTGGATGACATCATCTGCCTGTCGGTGAACGACGCCTTTGTGATGTACCAGTGGGGTTTGAAGCAAGGGGCTAAGAACGTTTCCTTGTTGCCGGACGGGAACGGTGAGTTCACCCGCAAGATGGGGATGTTGGTGGACAAGTCCAATTTGGGCTTTGGCATGCGGTCTTGGCGCTATTCGATGGTGGTCAACGACGGCCAAATCGAAAAAATGTTTGTGGAGCCCGGCTATGCGGACGTGTGCCCCACCGACCCGTTTGAGGTCTCGGATGCCGACACCATGTTGGCTTACCTGAAGTCGGCGAAAGCTTAAGGGTATCCCTTGGTTGGTTGGGCGGGAATTCCTCCAAAGGAGCTCCCGCTCTTTGCTTTGGCAGGGGTGCTGCCAAAGAGAGCCTTGTCCAAGTTCTGTTGACATGAAGGGCATCGAGAACATCGGCACCGTCTGGCTCCCTTGCTCCAGTTCCTCAGAGTTGGCTAAGCGCAGTCGACATCCCCCACAACCCCTTCTCCCTTCTTCGGCAGGCTCAGGAACCGGGGAGAAGGGGAGCGAAATCCTCTGACACCTTGAGGTGGGCAGCGTGCCCAAGGCATCAACACAACCCAAAACCTTGGGGGGTGAATTTTTGCAGCCTAACCTTCGTCGCGGGGGGCGGTGCGGTTGGCAATGCCGAACGGAATGTGCACCATCGCTCCAATTTCCGATCGCAAATGGCTCCGTTGGTCATCGAAAAAAATATGGGGTTGCAGCCGTGCCAAAATCCGGCTTTTGTCCATCCCCCCCAAAAAGAACGCCTCGTTCACGCTCACACCCCAATGTTCGAGGGTGGTGATCACCCGTTCGTGGGCCGGGGCGCTGCGGGCCGTCACGATCGCCGTGCGCAGGCGATCGCCCGCCAAAGATTGCAGCCAAGCCAGTTTCTGAAACAAACCGGCCAGGGGCCCCGGCCGATGGGGGATGGTGGGCCCGGGCCGCCTCATAGCTCTGAAAAGCCGCCAAGTCCTGTTGTTTGAAGACGGTTTCGGCTTCATCGTCGGCAATCACCCCATCGAAATCAAACGCGATCCGCAACTCGGCCGTTTCTTCGGTGACGTTGGCCCCCTGCCCCAACACCACCCCCGCCGGATAACCCGCCGCGATCGCTTGTTGCACATCGGTTTCGTTGGCCGACAAAAACAAGGCGGCATTGAAGGCCGGGGCATAGCCAAAGGGGGATTTGCCCTCCGTAAACGCCGCCCGGGAAATGTTCAGACCGTAATGCTGAATCGAGCGAAATACCCGCCGTCCCGTCGCGGCCGAATTGCGCGACAGCAACACCACTTCCACCGGCTGCACCGCCGGCAGCCATTCATTGAGGGCCAAAAATCGTTCGATAAACGGGAAGGCGACCCCTGGTCCCAACGGCACATCCAAGTGTTGCTCCTGAAAGGCCCGGTAGGCTTTGGCCCCCTCCCGTTCAAACACCCCATGGGATTCGGTTAAATCAAACAACGCACTGGAGGCGATCGCCACCACCAGTTTTTCTTCGAGCGGAAAGGGCATGGGGACACCTCCCTACAAAAAGCGTCGCCGGAAGTAGTTGCGCAAAACGGCCGCAACCCAGCCCCGATAAAAAAACCGATCGTAGCGATCGCCCTCGAAGCACTTTGACCAGCGTTCTCGCCAGCGCGCCCGGACATGGGGTCGCCCAAAATGCAGCAACTCAAACAAACCCTCCGATCGCCCCTGCCAATAAAACCGCTGCTCGAACCATTTTTCCGTCAGGCGATCGCCGCGAATGTGGTGAAACACCTCGGCATCCGGCACGTACAACACCTCAAGGCCAGCCTGGTCAATGCGGTAACACATCTCGATATCCCCGTAACTCATCAAAGATCGTCCCTTGCGATCGAAGCAATCCAGAAAATAACCACACCGGGCAAAGGCCTCCCGCCGCAACGCCATGTTGGCCCCCCGGGGGTAATCGTTGTAGCGCAGTTTTTCCACGGCTTCGCCGCGATCGAAATTGCTGATGTACAACCCCAACCGTTCGTCGATCCATGGGGGCGGCGGGCTGGCAAATTGGGCGATCACCTTTCCTCCCAAGGCATAGACCTGGGGTTGCTCCGCAAAATGCTTCAGAATGTTTTGCAGCCAGTGGGTAGGTACCGTAGCATCGTCGTCCAAAAACGCCACAATTTCCCCCGTACTGTGACGAATGCCGCAGTTCCGCGCGTTGTTTAGCCCCAGCTTGGGTTCTGCCAAATACCGCACTCCTTTGGGATGCTCCATCGCCCACCGTTGCAACAAAGCCCGGCTGTCGGCCCCGGAACAATTGTCCACAATTACCAGCTCCCAAGGCTCGTTTACCACCAAAGCCTGCAACGATGCCAAGGTCGGTAAAATGGCTTCCCCCCGATCCTTGGTGGGCAAAATCACGCTGGCTTTCACAACCGACCCCAAGGCAACAACGACCCATCCTAGCGCAACCGGCCGCCCTCCCTAAAACAACCGCTTGCTGCCGTCGGGGCGAATGGTTGACCAATTGGTTTTGGCTCCGGCCAACTGCTCTTCCGTCACCTTGGCTCCCTTAAGGTCGGCCCCGCAGAGGTTGGTGCCCCGCAAATTGGCGTTGATCAGGTAAGCCCCCCGCAAATTGGCCTCACTCAAATCGGCATTGCTGAGGTCGGCCATGCCCAAATAGGCCTGCTGCAAATTGGCCTCCCGCAAATCGGCCCGCTCCAGCGAAGCCTTGCCAAAATCTCCCTTCACCACCACCGCCCGCTGCATCTTCGCCAACCGCAACGAAGCGCCGCTAAATTTGGCCGAAGTCATTAGGGCCCCCTGAAAACTCGCCCCGGTCAAATCCGCATGGCAAAAATCCGATTCCACCAACTTGGAACGGCTCAACACAATGCCCGGCAAAACCGCCCCCGCCAACGAAATCTTGGAAAAATCCTGGCTGGCAAAATTTCGCTTGCCCGTCTTAAAATCCGCCAGAATCCGTCGCCCGCCTTTCAATTCCTTGGAGACGTTGCCGCGGGTTCCCCCCAAAGTCATGTCGCTGCTTCGGGTGTTTTGAGGGGCCAGCCCTCCCCCCGGCAAAGATCGGGCCTGAATCCGCGATCGCGCCGCTCCCGGCTGCACTTCTGCCCGCCCAATGTTGCCCTCCATGGTGCTGGCCACCGTCCGGTGGGAGGGGACAACGGGCTCGGTGTTGAGGGATTCGAGGGCCCGTACCGCCTCTTCCGCACTCCGGTACCGCAACGTGGTCGAAGGATGCAACATCTTCTCAAAGATGGCGGTCAACCCCGGCGACAACTGCACCTGGCTACGCCAATTCACCTCCCCCGTGTAGGGATCGTGCCCGAAATCCTTGGGCGATCGCCCCGTCATCAAATACAGGCACGTCATGGCGGTGGCGTAAATGTCGCTGGAATACACCGGTCGCATGGCCATTTGCTCCGGCGGCGCAAACCCCGGCGTTCCAATGGCAAAATTGGTCAACAGCCCCCCCGGATCGTCCTCGTCTGCCAGTGGAGTTGACCGATTCATTTGCGTAGAAACAGCCCCAAAATCAATCAGCACCAAGCGATCGTCAATTTTCCGGCGAATGATGTTGGCAGGTTTGACATCCCGGTGAATCACCCCGTTTTCATGGATAAATCCCAGGGCAGGCAACAATTCAAGCAAAAATTGCCGGGCTTCTTCCTCGCTGAATTCCCGCCGGCGCTCAAATTCCTGTTTGAGGGTTTCCCCTTCTACATACTCTTGAATGAGGTAAAAATTGTCTCCCTCCTCAAAGTAGTTCAACAACTGGGGAATTTGGGGGTGGTTGCCGATTTTGCCGAGGGTAAAGGCTTCCCGCTCAAACAGTTCCCGCGCCATCTTCAGAACGGTCGGCGATTGGGAATTGGGACGCAACTGCTTGATCACGCAGGGGGGATGGCCCGGCAACTGGGAATTTACCGCCAAAAAAGTGGCCCCAAACCCACCTTTGCCCAAAGGACGGCTGACCAAATAACAATCCTTCAGCAGCAACTTGCTGCCGCAAGCTCGGCAAATGGTGTCCTCAGGTCGGTTTTCCGGCCGGGGACAGTTGGGGTTCACGCAGTAGACTACCGGGTTTGCCACTTGCATCTATGGGTGCATCTCGCTCAATCTTGCCATCTGTAAACCCAAACCGGGCCAGCCATGCCCACCATCAGACCTTTCTTCGTGCCCTAATTCTTCCTGTTCTGAATCCACGTCCCTCGCTCAATTTTACCTTGATTTTTTCCCTCGGGGGCTGGAGAAGCCAAAGCCCTCTGCCAACCTGCCCCCAAAAACCGCTACAGCGGATCCGAGGTGTCGCCCGAGCGCCGCCGCCGTCGCGACCGGGGAACCGCCGCCCGCTCGGAGTCACTCTCCGGGTTGCGCGATCGCCGTGTCAGGGGTTGAATGTCCCGATCGTCGATTTCGATCACATCTTCCCCGCTCCGGTTCAAGGACTCGGCAACTTCCCCACCATCTTCCAGCCCATCTTCGTAGAAACCTTCCTCACCGGTGCCCCGCTCGGAACGATCGCGCCAATTTTCCGGTTCGCCCCCCCGCGATCGCCGCGATCGCCGGTTGGAACGCCCATCCCCCAGTTCGGCAGGCATGTCTTCGGGGGTCCCCCGCATCCGCCGCGATACCCCAATCGAGCGCCGCGATGCCCGCTCTCCATCCAGTTCCGCCCGTAAATCGCCATCCCGATCGTAGCGCTCGCCGCCCCGGAAACCGTAGCCGCCCGCGCCGCCGTTGTCCAGGTCTGGGCCGCCCTCCGGCTCAAAATCCGGCAAGTTGCGCCCCGTCTGCCGGGCTTGATCCGCCACCAGTTGCCGCAACGTCAAAGATTCCACCGCAAACCAGCCCGCAAAACTCACCACCAGCACTTGGGCCAATTGGGTGGTGATCTCCATCCGAAAGTTGAACGCCAGCAGAATGATCCCGTACACCAGGGCGATCGCCGAAAAGAAAATGTCGTGGTCGCGGGCCAACTGCGGCTTGAAACTGCGGACAAAGTAAAGCCCAACCCCCCCCAATGCGGCGACAATCGCCAGCAAAATCATGAGTGGGTTGCCGCCAATGTTGATCATGATGCCCTCAGAATGCTTGTTGCCAACCAGTTGCCAGTCCCCGGCGTTCGCCCGGGGGTTTCACTGTCCCGTCTAGCCACCATGCTAGCCACTTCTTAACTTTTGACTTTGCTTTTGACTTTGCTTTTGTCCCTGCTTTTAGCCCTTGCCCCTGCTTTTGGTCTTGCCAGGTGTGCTTTGGCTCTGCCCAAAATTTTAACGAGGGCTGGAGTCACCAAGCACCCCAACCCCTTGGCTCAAACTTGTTCCAACTTATCCCAATTTGCTTGACCCCAACCAGCGCCAGCCGCTTTGCGGTTGCCTGCAACCAGCGCCACAATTGGTATGAAGGGACTGGAACTAACCCCGCCGCACGAGTTTGTCTTTTTGGCTAATGTAGACCAAAGCTACCCCCAGCGACAGTACCACCGCCACCCCGAAGCCCAAGCCCCAGAAAAAGTTGATCAAAGAAGGTGTCATCAGGTTTCCCCCTTAACAATATCGGTATGCAATGTCTGCATTCTATCACCCGTCTTTGTCTTTGCTGCCGGGGTGGGGACTGCGGTTCAGGTGGCGGACAACCCAATAGCTGATGGCGAGGGCAAAGATGGCAAGGGCGAGCCCCCCCAGGTCAAAGCCGCCGCTGCTTTTTTTTGCTGTCAAAAAATAATGATTTTGCGGGCGACGGCGGTAAGGGACGTGGCCACCACCAGTTCCAGTTGCACGGCATGGGTGCGCAGGTATGCACCGATGTTTTCCAGAATTTCCAGGGCGATCAGGACATTCAGAAACAAACCAAAAATGGTCAGGGCTTCCAGGGAAAAGCCGCCTTGGGGTTCGGACAAAAAGTCTTGCACCAGCTTGCGCCCCAGGTCGAACACCAAAACCAGGGTCACCAACACCATGCCGACGGCCAAGAGCTTCGCCACCAGACGCAGCACGGCTTCGATCGCCGCCAAAAACATTACGTTTTCATCGTCCCGGAACAGGGCAATCACCAGGCGACGGACACGGCGGAGAGCAGGTGGCATCGTTTCCCCCAAAACTGCCAAAATGGTACCGTTGTCCCGAGGTTTCTGCGATGGCTGCGTCCCAAAATCTTTCGCCGTTGCCCCAGCAGCACCGTCGCCAACTGTTGGAAATTGCCATTGGGGCGGCCTGGCTCGACGGGCGATCGCCCCCAGCGAAGCGGTCTACCTCCAACAGCTTTTGCACCGATACGGTTTGGCGGAGGATGCCGGGTTGCAGGAATTGTTGACGGCACCGGTACCCGCCGGCGATACCAACCGCCGTCTGTTGCACTTTTTGGATCACACCACGGCCCGGGAGCGGGAAATTGCCTTGGCGGCGGTGGCCAACACTTTCTTTGCCGACGCCCAGATTCAACCGGCGGAGCGGGACTTTCTGGATCGCTTTCATTTGTTGATGGCGCAGATTCCCCCCGATCCCGAACAGCACCCTTCCTGGCTCGAAAATGTGGGACAAGGGGTGCGTCAGGCGGCCCGCACCGTGGCCGGTTGGCTGCAGTCCGCATAGCGATGGGGGCAAAACCGGTGGCAAAATGGGAAGGCTAGGGCACAGAGGTTTGGCGTGACCGATACGTTTGATTTCGATCTGGTGATTGTGGGAGCTGGAGTAGGCGGCCACGGTGCGGCGTTGCATGCGGCGGCTTGCGGCCTGAAAACGGCCATCGTGAGGCGGGGGATATGGGCGGCACCTGCGTGAATCGGGGCTGCATTCCCTCGAAGGCGCTGTTGGCGGCGGCGGGCAAGGTGCGGGAACTGCAGGATCGCCATCGATTGCAGGCCCTGGGGTTGGCGGTGGACTCGGTTTCGTTCCAGCGGGAGGCCATTGCCCAACACGCCCACAAAACCGTATCCCAGTTGCGGGAAGCCCTCACCAAGAGTTTTGCCCGGTTGGGGATCGAAGTGCTGCGGGGCCACGGTCGGTTGGCGGGGCCGCAGGCTGTCCAGGTGGGCGATCGCCGGGTGACGGCCCGAGACGTGATCTTGGCCACCGGCTCGGTGCCCTTTGTGCCGCCGGGGATTGAACTGGATGGCCAAACCGTGTTCACCAGCGACCAGGCGATCGCTCTGGAAACCCTCCCGGACTGGATCGCCATCATTGGCAGTGGCTACATCGGCTTGGAGTTTTCCGATGTGTATACGGCCCTGGGCTGCGAAGTGACCATGATTGAGGCTTTGGATCACCTGATGCCCGGCTTCGATCCCGACATTGCCAAGCAGGCGGAACGGATTTTGATCCAACCTCGCGACATTGAGACCTATACCGGGACGTTGGCCAAACGGGTGATTCCGGGTTCGCCGGTGGTGATTGAATTGGCGGATGCCAAGACCAAAGAAGTGGTGGAGGTGTTGGAGGTGGATGCCTGTTTGGTGGCCACCGGTCGGGTGCCCGTCAGCCAGGATTTGGGGTTGGAAACGGTGGGGATTGTTCCCAACAAACGGGGCTTTATCGACGTGGATGAACATTTGGCTACGGCCGCTCCCCATGTCTGGGCGATCGGCGATGTCACCGGGCG
Organism: Oscillatoriales cyanobacterium SM2_1_8; assembly: GCA_012031195.1. GTDB lineage: Bacteria > Cyanobacteriota > Cyanobacteriia > Pseudanabaenales > Pseudanabaenaceae > UBA8156. Next base: position 217 of record JAAUUG010000034.1, on the reverse strand, counting down.
AATGATGTTGGCCCACACGGCTTCGGCTCAAGGCATTGCGGCGGTCGAAAACATTTGCGGGCGCACCGCGACCGTCGATTACCACAGCATTCCGGCGGCGGCCTTCACCCATCCCGAAATCGGATTTGTGGGGCTGACGGAACCCCAAGCCAAAGAACGGGCGATCGCCGAAGGGTTTACGGTGGGCACGGCCCGCAGCTACTTCAAGGGCAATTCC
>JAAUUG010000033.1 GCA_012031195.1 Oscillatoriales cyanobacterium SM2_1_8 | reverse complement strand
GCCGGCGCAGACCCCGGGCAATCTGGGGAATGGCGTTGCCCTTCACCGTGTGAATTCGGCAAAGTGTGTTCCTCCAACAATTGGCGGAGGCGGGGATGGTTCCGGACATGCGATCGCAGGGCCAACACCGCGTCGGCCTCCTCCAAATCCCGCACAATCGCCACCGGCAGAGACAAACTGGCGATCGCCTGCTCCGCTTGGTGGCGGCTGACGGCGTACAAAAACACTTTCACCAAGTCATCCGCAGGGGACGGCGTGCCGTTGCCATGGCCGTTGCGCTCGGTCAAAGGTTCCAGGGGCAGGGGCTGCATCCGCCCGGCCGCCCGCCAACCCTTCGGTGCCGCATTTTTCAAGATTTCCGGCGCTTCCGGCAGCTCCTCGGTCACAACGGTACGGCCGTCGGCATCCACCGCCCGAATTTGCCGGCCCGGGTCTCGCCCCCGCAACACACTGTCGATCGTGGTGGCCACGTCCCGATGCACCGCCCAGCGGTACCGTTCCCACATCTCGATCGCAATCTCGAAGGTGGGTTGGGCTTTGCGTTCGAGGATGCTTTTTGCGACAACCCCCGCCGCCGCATCTCCTCATCGCCAAGGGTTACGGATTGAATGCCGCCGATCAGGTCGGAGAGAGTGGGGTTTTTGATCAGGTTGGACAGGGCGTTGCCGTGGGCCGTCCCCACCAACTGCACCCCCCGCTCGGCGATCGTGCGCGCCGCCAAAGCCTCCAACTCGGTGCCGATCTCATCAATCACAATCACCTGGGGCATGTGATTTTCGACCGCTTCCACCATCACTTGGTGTTGCCATTCCGGTTTGGCCACCTGCATCCGCCGGGCCCGACCGATCGCCGGATGGGGAATGTCGCCATCGCCGGCAATTTCGTTGGAGGTGTCAATAATCACCACCCGCTTCCCCAAATCATCGGCCAGCACCCGGGCAATTTCGCGCAGGGCTGTGGTTTTGCCCACACCGGGCCGCCCCAACAACAACAGGGATTGACCGGTTTCCACCAAATCGCGAATCAGCTCGACGGTGCCGTAAATGGCGCGGCCCACCCGGCAAGTCAGCCCAATGATTTTGCCTTGGCGGTTGCGAATGGCGCTGATGCGGTGCAACGTCCGCTCGATTCCAGCCCGGTTGTCGCCGCTAAAATGCCCTACCCGCTGCACGCATTCATCAATTTCAATTTGCGAAACCGGCTCACTCGTCAAATAAGTTGCCGCATCGCTGTAGCGGGCCTCAGGCAGTCGCCCCAAGTCCAACACCACTTCCATCAGTTGTTCAAGGTTGCCTTGTGCTTCCACGGCCCGGCGGAGGCGATCGGGCAACATGGGCAACAACAGTTCCAGGTTGTCTGTAACTTCGCGGCGGATGGCTTCCGTCATGCGTATCTGCTCGTTCCTTACGCAGGATAACAAATTTGGGGCAAAGATGGGGGCTGGGGCACGGTGGATGCTGGCGACCAAGCCGTGGGCGCGGGCCACCGCTTCGGCGAGGGCGGCGGGACAGGTTTCCAGGCGATCGCCTCCCGTGCCAACACTTCATCCACCAAAGTCGCAGGGCGTAGCCACCAAAGGCCGCTCCGGCCAAACCGGGCTGCTGCACCAAATCCGCGGCGGTGCTGTCGTTGGTGCCCCCCGCCAACTGCACAAACCCCGGCAACCCAAAACCCAAAACCTTTTCCCCGAGGCGAAGGGCGGCCCGGGCGGTGCCCCGACCAATGTCTCCGCTCATGGGCCGCCCATCCACTTGCCAAATGAGATGGCGGGGCGGGGGCTGCATCCTCGCCAAGCGGGAGCGCAGGGACGCTTCCAAATCGGGCATCTCCGGAAAGCTCACCGATACCGCCTGCCGTTGCGGCACCACCGGCGCCAAGTGTTGCCACAAACCCGCAAAGGCCGTTTCGCGGCCCGGCTGGGTGTGAATTTCGATCGCCTGAATTTCGGCCCCCAGCGGCCCCATCAACAGCGATCGGGGATCGTAGGTTTGGGGATGGGTCTCGATGCGCTGCCACGGGCATACGGTCAAACACCGGCCGCAGCCGTAGCACAGGTCGGCGGTGACCCCCCGGTGGTCAATGGCGTGGGTGGGGCACACCGGCAGGCAGGGCCGGGCACATTCGCTGGGACAGCGATCGCCCTCAAATACGGCTTTGCGAAAGTGGGGGTCTTCGCCATCGCTGAGGCTGATCATCAGCCAGGGCCGCTGCACCATGCCCAGGGTGTGGGCTACCGCCAAACCCTCCACCGCCGCCTGCACAATCGCTGGATCGGCCGCCACGTCGATGCAATTCACCCCTGCCAAACCGTACACCAATGCCAAATTCCGAATCGCCGGCACGTGGTGATAACTGGCGCCGCAAATCAGTTTGCACCACCGATGCGATCGCAAGGCTTGGTCTGGGGTCACGGGTCAAGGAAACCGGGGAACCCTCCCATCTTAGCGTTTGCCCCTCCCTCCGTCCCAATGGCCTGGCCCGCTTTGGCCGCGGCTCCCCTCCGTCAACAACGCCGGTGGTTGGCGGCCTTGGGGCTCCTGACCTGGGTGAAGGGCTCCATGCGATCGCGGATGGAATTTGCCACGATCGTTTCCTTCGTGACGGCTCCGGTGTTGGCGGGGCTCCATTTCTGGGTGATGAACCGCGCAGATGTGCCCCCCGCATTTCGCCCCAACCGCTGGGAAACCGTGCTGGCGGGGTGTGGGGGACTGTTTCTGGTGGTTTTTACCGGGATTTACCTGCGATCGCGGGGGAGTTCTTGAGGGCAAACAACCGCTCGATGGTTTGTTCCACCACCAAATCTGGGGTGGAGGCCCCCGAGGTGATGCCAACAGCTACGGGCCCCGGTGGCAGCCAGTTTTCGGCGGTGGTGAGGGGTTGCCCCAACGGCTGATGGGCGATGAGATGCTCCGAAATCAGACGGGCGGCCCCATCAATGTGATAGGACGGAATGCCGTGTTCCAGGGCAATTTCTTGGAGGTGGGTGGTGTTGGAAGAATTGAACCCGCCAATCACCAAACACAAATCCAGGGGCTGTTTCACCAATTCCAGCATGGCATCCTGACGTTCTTGCGTGGCATCGCAAATTGTGTTGAATGCCAAGAAGTGCTCGTTGAGGTGGGCGACCCCATACTTTTGCATCAACGCCTTCTCAAAGAGTTTGCCGATCGCCTCGGTTTCGCTTTTGAGCATGGTGGTTTGGTTGGCGATGCCGATGTACTCCAGGTCGCGATCGGGGTCAAAGCCGGGGGACATGGCTTTGGCAAATTTTTGCAAGAAGGCCGGGCGATCGCCCCCGTGCAGCATGTAATCGACCACATATTCCGCTTCTTGAAGGTTCAGCACCACCAAATAGCGTTGGGCGTAGGAGAGGGTGGCCACCGTCTCTTCGTGTTTGTACTTGCCGTGCACGATGGAAGTGAAATCGGACTTTTTGTGTTTTTCGACGCGATGCCACACCTTGGCAACCCAAGGGCAGGTGGTATCGACAATGGTGCAGCCCAATTGATGGAGGTATTCGGTTTCGCTGACGGTGGCGCCAAAAGCCGGCAAAATCACCACCTCTCCGGGTTGCACCCCCGAAAAATCCTTGTTCCCGTTGAGCACCGGCACAAAATGCACGTTCATCTCCTGGAGGCGGGCATTGACCACAGGATTGTGAATGATTTCGTTGGTGATCCAGATTTTGGCATCGGGAAACTGGGTGCGGGTTTCGTAGGCCATGGCCACAGCCCGTTCTACCCCCCAACAAAATCCCAAGGACTCCGCCAAGTGAACGGTAACTTGCCCTTGGCTGTAGGTGTGGTGATGGTTGCGGATGGTGGCCAGCAGGGGGCTGAAGTATTCGGATTTGAGGGCGGCTTCGGCTTCTTCTTTGTGGCCAAACCCTTGCCGATGGTAGGCGTCGGATTTTTGAAGGGCGCGCCGCCAAGCTTGGGTATCGTCGATTTGGGCAGGTTCCATGGAGCCGCGGATAAAGGATTGACCTCATTATATGTGGGGGAGGCTCTGTGCCATAATGGCGGGCGCAACGGGTGGCGCGGCATGGCGAGCTATTTTCGGCGGATTTGGCAGAAAACCCAGCGGGTATGGCAAGCAGAGGGCTGGTGGGGTCTGCTGCGCAAAGGCACGATCAAGGTTTTTCACAAGGGGCGGGGGGGGGTGGCAAAAACTCGTCCTCCATCCGTGGCGGCGGGTTCAGCAAAGGCGGCGATTTCAACGGGCGGCGTTGCACGATCCGGCGACGACCGGTTACGCCCCGACCACGCCTGCGGCTCCCCAATGGGTGTTTCCCGCCGTCCCCATGCCCGTGGTTTCGGTGGTGGTGGTGGCCGCCGATCGCCCGGCGGCGCTGCAACGATGTTTGGCCGGTTTGCAGGGTTGCGGGATTCCCCTCGAAGTGTGGGTGGTGGACGTGGGCTCCCAGGAGCGGGCGACGGCGGAATGGTGGTTGACGGTGCAGGGGGTGCACCTCTGGCGATCGCCAACGGCTTTGAGCGTCCCGGCGCGATCGCGGCGGTTTGGCCCCGTTTGCAGGGGGAATACCTGTGGCTCTTGGGTCAGGCATGGGCACCGGAGGCGGCGGCCCTGAACGAACTGCTGACCGCCCTCCAAGAAAACCCCCAGGCGACGATCGCCGCTCCCAAGTTGGTGTGGAACGATCGCACCCTCAAGGGGGCCGGGACGGTGATTTGGCAGGATGGGAGCCTCTGGGACTATGGAGACAGCGATTTTCCGGGGGAGCCGGAATACAACTACGTGCGGCCCACCGACGGTTGTGGGGTGGTGGGCTGGCTGGCCCGCCGGGACTTCTGCGTGGCCCACCGGGCGGAATTTGGGGTTTGGCAGAGTTTGGCCTATGCGGCCGCGGATTTGAGCCTGCGGGCCCACAGTGTGCGTTACGTGCCCACGGCGGTGCTGGTGGGCGATCGGGCGGCGACCTCGGTCGAGGGTTCTGACCTGGGCGATCGTCCCCGCTTGGCTACGCTCTGGGCCGAACGTTTGGCGGCCCATTGCCCACGGCAACCCGACACCCTGGAACAAGCCCCCCGGCGGTTTGCGGCGGGGCGAACCCTGTTGGTGGTGGACACTTTGGTACCTCCCTACGATCGCGAGTCGGGGGCCCTGCGGTTGTTTCGGTTGTTGAACCTTTGGCAACAAGCCGGTTATCACATTGTTTTTTTGCCCGACTACGGCCACGAACAGCCCCCCTACACCCAAATTCTGGAGGACAAGGGCATCGAAGTGCTGTACTTTACCTGGCAGCAGCAGGATCCTTGGGCCCGGTTGGTGCGGCGCTTGCCCATTTTGGATTGGGCCTGGGTGTGCCGTCCGGAACTCTGCGCCAAGTATTTCCCGATCCTAAAACGCCGGGCCGACCTCCCCCTCGTTTACGACACCATTGATTTGCATTTTCTGCGCCTGCAACGGCAGTGGGAACTGAACGGCAAAGACCCGCACCAACGTTCGGTTTGGGAAAAAATGCGGCAGCTCGAACAACGGATGGCGGCGATCGCCGATCTCACGGTGGCGGTGACCGCCGAGGAAAAACAATTGCTCCTGGAGGAATTGGGGGCCAAAAAGGCGGCGGTGGTGCCCAACATCCACGAAATGGATCCGGCGCCCCCCCTGCCCTTCGCCCAGCGCCATGGGTTGTTGTTCATTGGCGGCTACTACCACCAACCCAACGTGGATGCGGTGGTATGGCTCTGCACCGAAATTTTGCCTTTGGTTTGGCGCGATCGCCCCGAAATAGCCGTTACCCTGCTGGGCAGCCATCCCCCTGCGGCCGTTCAAGACTTGGCGGGCGATCGGGTGCGGGTGCCCGGCTATTTGCCCAACGTGGATGCCTATTTTCGGGAAAGCCGCTGGTTTGTGGCTCCCCTGCGTTACGGGGCCGGCATGAAAGGTAAAATTGGCCAAAGCCTGTCGTTTCGGTTGCCCGTGATCACCACCCCCATTGGTGCGGAGGGGTTGGCCCTCGCAGACGGTGGCAACTGCGCGATCGCCACCACCGCGGCCGATTTTGCCGCATGCATCCTCAGGCTGTACGACGATCGCCCCACCTGGGAAACCTACCACCAGCACTGTGCGGAAGTGTTGGCGCCGTTTCAACCCCAAGCGATCGGCGATCGCCTGCACACCCTCTTACAATCTTTGCGCCCATGATCGTCACCCTCCGCCTTTTTGCCGTTTTGCGGGAACTGGCCGGCACCGACACCTTGACCGTCGAAGTGGCGACCCCAGCCACCGTGGCCGCCGTTCAAGCCGTGGCGATCGCCCGCTATCCTGCCCTGGCCCCCTGGGTGCCCCACCTCCGCCATGCCGTCAACGGGGCTTGGGCCGACCTCGCCGATCCCGTCCAGGCCGGGGACGAAATCGCTTTGCTGCCCCCCCGTCAGCGGCGGCTAACCGAATCTTGGAACCGCAACCGGCGATCGCCCGTCCCTGCGCTACAATTCCGTGCGTTTACCGAGAGGAAAGAACCGTGGCTGCTTTGACCCCTGTTGCGCGTTGGTTGGGTGTGCCGGTGGCGATCGCCTGCAGCGTGCCGTTGTTTCTGTTGCCGGCGCGGGCCAACACCGGTGGAACCACGACGGTGCCGAGTGCGGCCCCGGCCGCAGACCCCATCGTCGGGCCGATGCTGCAAATTGCGCCCACAGGCAACGATGCCCAAGGGAACGGTACGGCCGCTGCGCCCTTCCGCAGCGTTACGGCAGCTTTGGCGACCCAACCCGCCCCGGGAACGGTCTTGCAGTTGGCGGCAGGCACCTACACCGCCGAGACGGGGGAACAATTTCCGTTGCGGATTCCCGCCGGCGTGAAGTTGGTGGGCAATCCTGAAACCCAGGGGCAAGGGGTGGTGGTGGCAGGGGGGGGCACCTTCATCAGCCCGACCTTTGCTCGGCAGAACATCACGATTTTGCTGGGCTCGGGGGCTGCCCTCAGCGGCTTAACCGTCACCAATGCCAACCCTCGGGGCTATGGCTTGTGGGTGGAATCGGGCAAAGATGTGGAAATTTACCGCAATGCTTTTGTGGGCTCGGCCCACGATGGGGTGTTCCTGACGGGGGAAACTTCGGCTTTGGTGCGGGACAACCTGTTTCGGGGCAACAAGGCCAACGGGTTGTCGGCGGTGGGCAGCAGCCAGGGGGAGATTTTGGGCAATACCTTTGAAAATACGGGCTACGGCCTGGCGATCGGGCAGCGTTCGATGGTGCGGGTGGCCAACAACCAAATCGTGAAAAACCGCAGCGGGATTGTGATCTCCAACCTGGCGCAGCCGGTGTTGCGCAACAATTTGATTGCCGACCATGCCGAAGATGGGGTGGTGATCCTGCGCGATCGCCGGGGGGAACCCAAACCCGATTTGGGCACCGCCACCGACCCGGGCAAAAACGTGTTCCGCAACAACCAGCGCCGCGACCTGGACAACGCTTCGGGGGTCGCCCAAACGGCAATTGGCAACGAGTTGGATGCCCGCAAAGTGGCCGGTACCTTCGATCCCCCCATGCCCAAACCGCCGGCTCCGGCTCCAGCCCGTCCCACAGCACCGGCGTCCCGACCGGCCCCTCGGCGCTAGCCGTGGTGTATCCTGAAGTCCGTAGCAACCACAGGACATGACCGCCAAACGGGCTTTAATTTGCGGGGTTTCCGGTCAGGACGGGGCATACCTGGCCGCACTTTTGCTGGGCAAAGGCTACGCCGTCTACGGCACCTCGCGGGATGCCCAGGTATCTGCCTTTGCCAACCTGAAGGTGTTGGGCGTTCGCGATCGAGTGAAAACCCTGTCGATGTCCTTGGTGGATTTTCGGAGCGTGTTGCAGGTTTTGCACGAGGTGCGCCCCCACGAGGTGTACAATTTGGCGGGGCAAACGTCGGTGGGGCTCTCGTTTCAGCAACCGGTGGAAACCCTGGAAAGCATTGCCACCGGTACCCTCAACCTGTTGGAGGCGATTCGGTTTTGGGATCGGTCGATTCGGTTTTACAACGCCGGCTCCAGCGAGTGTTTTGGCGACACCGGGGCGATCGCCGCCGACGAGAACACGGCGTTTCGGCCCCGCAGTCCCTACGGTGCCGCCAAGGCGGCGGCTTTCTGGGAAGTGGCCAACTACCGCGAAGCCTACGATTTGTTTGCCTGTTCGGGCATTTTGTTCAACCATGAATCCCCCTTGCGTCCGGCCCGGTTCGTGACCCAGAAAATTGTGCAGGCCGCCTGTCGGATCGCCGCCGGCAGCCCGGAAAAGCTGACCTTGGGCAACCTGGAAATCGAGCGGGATTGGGGATGGGCCCCGGAATACGTCGAAGCCATGTACTTGATGTTGCAGCAGGACGCGCCGGAAGATTATGCGATCGCCACCGGGGTTTCCCACCGCCTGGCCGAGTTTGTGCGATTGGCCTTCGCGGAAGTTGGCTTGGATTGGCAAGAACACGTGGCGATCGATCCCGGTCTGTTTCGTCCCACCGACATTCCCTTTAGCAAAGGCCATCCTGGCAAAGCCCAAGTCCAGATGGCGTGGCAAGCCCGCACCTTTTTGCCTGGGGTGGTGCGGCAAATGGTGATATCCTACCGAGCCAAACGGGTGGAGCCGGCATGAAAATCCTGTACGACGGTGCCATTTTTGCGTTGCAGGCACGGGGAGGCATCAGCCGCTATGCAGAAAACTTGATTTCCGGTTTGCCGGCACATTTTGAGCCCGTTTTGACGACAGCTCGGCCACAGCACAAACCGGAGGCTTGGCACCCCAACCTGCGGGTTCATCGGTTTGCTCGGTATGGGTTTCGGCCGGGACGGGTGGCCTACTGGTTGGAAAATACTATTTCCGGGCTGTAGAGGCGCGAGTGACTACCGATGTTTTCCATGCGGTATACCATCGCCTCCTGACGAGAGAAAGTTTTGCGGCAAAGCATTCTTCTACTGTTTTGACCGTTCATGACATGATTTACGAACGATACCCAGAGGTGCACATCTACCGTCAAGAAATCCCATGGAAACGCCAGGCGGTATTGACAGCCGACTGGATATTGTGCGTTTCGGAGTGTACAAAGCAAGACTTGTTGACTTTTTATCCTAGGATTTCGCCCGAAAGAGTTGAAGTCATCTACTCCGCAGCGGGGCTGCAGCCGCAGGTGGAATCCAATTCCGAAGTTGTGCCGCCCCATCCCTACTTCTTGTATGTTGGGGGACGGGCCCCCACAAGAACTTTGATCGCTTGGTGCAAGCCTTTACCCGGTTGATTCAAACCTATTCCGATCTGCAATTGTGTGTAGTGGGAGCACCGCTCCATGGCGAAGAATTGCACAAAATCCAATCGACGGGCGTGGGCGATCGCCTGTGGTGCCCAGGGGCCGTACCAGACGAGCACTTGGCCAAGCTTTATCGCCACGCGATCGCTTTTGTGTATCCTTCGTTGTACGAAGGGTTTGGCATTCCCCTTCTCGAAGCGATGATTTGCGATACGCCGGTGATTGCTTCCCAGGTTTCCAGCATTCCCGAAGTGGCAGGGGGAGGCAGCTTTTTATTTTGATCCAAGATCGGTGGATGAGCTCTACGACCAAATGAAATTTGTGTTGGAGCATCCGGCGGCACGGGAACGGAAAATTGCCCAGGGTCGCCACCAGGCGGCGAAATTTAGTTGGGAACAGACGGCAGCGCAAACGGTAGCCGCTTACCAGCGGTTGTTATGAGGGATGGGGCAAAAAGTGAAAATCTTGTATGACGGTACGACATTTACAATGCCTGGGCACTACGGCATTGGCCGGTACTTCAAAAATTTAATCTCTCGGTTGCCGATATCTTTTGAGCCTGTTTTGACGACAGCCCGACCTCAACACCGCCCTGAGTCTTGGCACCCCAACCTGCGGGTTCATCGGTTTGCCCGGTATGGGTTTCGGCCGGGACGGGTGGCTTATTGGTTGGAAAAATACTATTTTCGGGCGGTGGAAGCACGGGTAGAGCCCGATATTCTCCATGCCACGTACTATCAACTCTTGACCCGGGAGAGCCTGGCGGCCAAGCGATCGCCTACGGTGGTAACGGTCTACGACATGACTTATGAACGTTACCCGGCGGTGCTCCCTTACCGGCAAGCCATCCCATTCAAACGCCAAGCGGTGTTTGCGGCGGATTGGGTGCTTTGCATTTCCGAGTGCACAAAAAAGATTTATTGGAGCGCTATCCCACCCTCCCCCCTGCCAAAGTGGAAGTAACCTACCTGGCTTCGGAGTTTGCACCCGAGATGGGGTATGGTTCCGAGCCCATCCCAGAGCAACCCTATTTTTTGTATGTGGGGGGGCGGGGTGTACACAAAAACTTCGATCGCCTGGTGCAAGCCTTTGCGCGGTTGAGCCAAACCCATCCTGACCTGCAATTGTGTGTGGTGGGAGCACCGCCCCATGGCGAAGAATTGCGCAAAATCCAAGCGGCGGGCGTGGGCGATCGCGTGTGGTGCCCGGGGGCCGTACCGGACGAGCACTTGGCCAAGCTTTACCGCCATGCGATCGCCTTTGTGTATCCTTCGTTGTACGAAGGGTTTGGCATTCCCCCCCTCGAAGCGATGATTTGCGATACGCCGGTGATTGCTTCCCAGGTTTCCAGCATTCCCGAAGTGGCAGGGGAGGCGGCGTTTTATTTTGATCCAAACTCGGTGGATGAGCTCTACGACCAAATGAAATTTGTGTTGGAGCATCCGGCGGCCCGGGAACGGAAAATTGCCCAGGGTCGCCACCAGGCGGCGAAATTTAGCTGGGAACAGACCGTAGCGCAAACGATGGCCGCTTACCAACGGCTGCGGTAGATGAACGCCATCGACTTGCAAATCAACGGGGCTTTGGGTCTTTCCTTCAACGATTTGCACCCCGGCTGTGAGGAAAAACTGGCCCAAGTCTGTGTTTTTTTGGCGACCCAAGGGCTGCAGGGATTTTTGGCGACCCTGGTCACCACCGATTTGGAGGCGTTGCGGCGATCGCTGGCGGTTTTGTCCAAATTCCAGGGGCAAACCCAGGGGGGAGCGCAATTGTTGGGGGTGCACCTAGAGGGGCCGTTTCTGAATCCCGCCAAGCGGGGGGCCCATCCCCTCGTCCATTTGCAGCCCCTTACCCTCGATCGCCTCCAACGGGTGTTGGGAGATTTTGGGCCTTTGGTGAAATTGGTGACCCTGGCCCCCGAACTCGATCCGACGGGGGAGCGATCGCCCACTTGCGGGAACAGAACATTGTGGTCAGTGCCGGCCATTCCCAAGCTACGGCCGCCGAAGCTCGCCACGCCTTTGACCAGGGGGTCACCGCCATCACCCACGCCTTCAATGCCATGCCGCCGTTGCACCATCGGGAACCGGGGTTGTTGGGGGCCGCGCTCTTGGACGATCGCATTTGGTGCATGGCGATCGCCGACGGCGTGCACGTTTGCCCCGCCATGGTGCAATTGTTGCATCGGTTGAAGGGCGATCGGCTGATTGTGGTCAGCGATGCCTTGGCACCCTTCGGTTTGCCCGATGGCGAATACCCCTGGGACGATCGCCCGATTCAAGTCACCCAGGGCACCGCCCGCTTGCCCGATGGCACCCTGGCCGGCACCACCGTATCTTTGCCCCAAGCGGTTCAAAACCTGGTGGATTGGGGGATTTACACCCCAGAACAGGCGATCGCCACCACAACGACCGCCCCTCGCAATCTGCTGGGGATCACCGACCGTAGGGACGGGGATAGGGTCGCTGCAGACCGGTGGCCCGATACACCTTGACGGTTTGCACCACGGTCCCCGCCCCGCTGCAACCCAATTTCGCCGATCGCTTCGACTTTCTCAAACAAGCGCTCGTAGACCTGCACCGCTGGCAGGGTTTCGGTGCCCATGGCCGCCAGCAATTCCGCAGACAAAGCCGGTTCGCCATCTCGACCCAAATCGGCGATCGCCCGGCGATCGAAGTTTTCAAACAGGGCGGTGGTGAGGTACAGCCCCGTTTGCCAACGAAGTCTTGGGCCCGCGACCAGTAGGCAAACCCCCGCAAATCGGTATCGAAACAGGTGATGGGTTGATTGGTGAGGGGATGCAACGCCATCACCATCTGCCCCGCCACAAAAAAGTTGTTGCTGAACACAAAATCGCTGTCGCGGAGGGCTTGGGCCAAGGGTTCCTGGCGAAAGGCTTGGCGGATTTGCCCCACGTCCAGCATCTGGGTAGACGGGTCGGAGGCCGGCGGCCACAGGGGCTGCACCAACCCAAACCGCACATGGAGGAGGGCCACGGTCAACAACACCGCCACCACACCGGTGGAAATCCCCCACCACCGCCGCACCCGTTGGGGATGGGAGTCCGCCGCCACCGCCGCTTGACGACCCAAAATCAATGTGGCGGTAAAAAAGCCGGGCATCGGCCAACTGGGCAAAATTTGGCGGTAGCCCCCCATCGCCGTAAACCCCAGAAAAATCGGCACGCTGAGGCACGCAATCCACAAAATTTGGGGGCCGTCCGCTTGCACTCGCCATTGCCAGGTTTGACGACCGGTCGCCCACCACAGCGGGAAACCAAAGGTCGGAAACAAGTAGGCGTTGCCCACCAAAAACGTCAACAACAGATCGCCGATCCGGTAGCCGCTGTCCGGCACCGCCCGCGCCCCCTGAAATCGAAAGGAGACCCATTCGTGTTGGTGGTTCCAGATCAGCAGTGGGGCCAGCACCACGGCAAACATCACCGCCGCGCCAATCAACCAAGGGGACTGAAAAACCCGTCGGTGGGGGGCACTCAACCCACAAAACAACACCAGACCGGCCCCCAACAAAAAGCCGTGGTATTTCCCCAGGCAGGCCAAGCCCACCAACGCCCCGATCGCCACTACGCGCCTTGTCGGCCGGTAGGTCTCTGCCCCGAAAAACTCTTGGGCGCAGACCCACAGGCAGGCGCTCCAAAAGAACATCAACGGGCTGTCGGGCAATACCAAAACCCCAAACCCCACCAAAAAGAACGGAATCACCGAGGCGATCGCCAACGTCCAGCGGGCGGCGTTCCGACCAAAGAGGCGATCGGCAGTCAGAAACAGGAAAATCAACGTGCCGGTGTACAGCAGCAAAGTGCCCAACCGGATCGAAAATGGGGTGGGAAAATCGGGCCACCAAGCCCCCATCGCCACCGTCCAGCCCACCAACAACGGATGGTCAAAATAGGAGAGCGCGGGATGGCGGACGTAGGCGGTGTAGTAGGCTTCGTCAAAGCCCGCCGGCAAAAACGCCGCAATCAGCCCCCGAAACAGCAGCCCACACCCCAACAGGGCGATCGCCCCCCGATCCCGCCACCATTCCTTCATGTTTTTTGGGCCCGCACCACCTGCAGGCTGCCCCCGGCATACAACCGTTGCTGGATGTTTTGCAACCCCGCTTGGGCCAAAGCCGCGGGCAAGTCCACCGCCAACAACTCCCAGGCGGTTTCCGTCTCAAACAAGGACAAAAACAAGGCCAGGGGCGGCCAAAACCAAGGTTGGTGGGGTTTGTGAAAATCCGCCAAGGCGAACCAGCCCCCCGGGGCCAACACCCGAGCCACCTCCTGCAGGATCGCCGATCGCTGGTCGGCGGTCATTTCGTGCAACGCCGTGTTGCACACCACCACATCAAAGGAGGCTTCGGCAAACGGCAGGGCTTCGGCAAAAGCACAGACCCCCGCCGCCGTCGGTACGTTGCGGGCCAAGCGGGCGATCGCCTTGGGCGAGGCATCCACCCCCACCAATTTTTGGGGAGCGGTCGCCGCCAGGTAGCGGGTTACGTCTCCGCCCCCACAACACAGATCGAGCACCCGGGCCCCCGTCAACGGCAAATCCTGCAACAGCAACCGGCGGAAGCGGGGTTCTCCCCCCACCGTCAACGCCGCCACCTGGGAAATGCCCCCGTAAAGCCAAGGGTACTGATAACTCCAATCCCGCAATGCTGTGGCCATCAGTCTCGGGGCTGGGTGCCGTAATAGGTCACCATCGGCACCACCGTGGCCACCACCAACACCGCCAACACAATCAAGCCCGTATTCAGGGGGTTTTCCGGTTTCGGCGGCGTGCTGTCCACTTCCGGAGCGGTCACCACCACCGGCGGCCCCGGATCGGGATTCCCGCGCAAAATCGCTTCCAGCCGGGCCATGCCGTCCAAGGCCGCCCGGTTGAATTGGGCTTTCTGGGCTGGGGGCAACACCGTTTCCTGAGCAATGCTGATCTGGGTTGCCGGTGGCAAAATTCCCTGCAAATTTTCGCCGGCGACCAGGGCCGTCCGGTAGTCTTCCGTCGCCAACAACAACAACAGGCGATCGCGCTGGCGGTCGGCCGTCGGGAACCAGTCCCCAAACACTTCCTTGGCAAAATCCGTCGCCGATTGCCCAAAATCAATCCGCTGCACCGCCAGCAGCCGCACTTCCTTGCCGGTCTCTTGGGCCAACGTGGACAACGTGCGATCCAACTCGGTTTCGGTGGAGGCACTCAGGGCATCCGCCAAGTCAACCACCCAAACCTGCTGGCCAATGTCCGCCAAAGCCGGCACATCGGCGGGTTCCATGGCGATCGCCGCATGGCCCATGGCCAGGCTCCAGACCATGGCCAGGCTCCAGGTCACGGCCAACAGGCCAGCGGCAAAACAGCGAACCCAAGGGACGAGGGCATTTCGTCGCCGCAACAAACCAAAATCCTTCATGGAACGGCAGGGGGTGAGGGTGTTTTCCATTATTGATAGGGATCAGGATTCTTGCAAGGCCCGATCCAAAACTTGACGGGCAGCTTCGGCTTCCTGACGGGCCAGGCTGTACCGGCGGTTGATTTGGGCAAAGGCTTCCAACACCTTAAACCCCTTTTTCAGGGCCATGACCTCCTCTTCGGTGACGGGGGCTTCGCCAAACAGGGTGTCCAGTTGGTGCCGAATTTTCTGCGCTTCTTCCCGCAATTCCTGATGTTTTAGGCGCAACGATGCAAAATTGGCCAACACCTGCACCGCCGGCCCGATTTCATCCCCCGCCGCCTCGCCGGGTTCTTCGCCGAGGGGCGTGGGTTCCACCACCACCAGTCGATCGGGGCCGAACCCGTCCACCAACTCGGCATCGAGGGTGCCGTCGGCGATCGCCTCTTCCAAAAGGGCCATGGCTTTTTCCCGCGCCTTCGGGGAATCTTTGCCGGATACCGTAAAAATCGTTTCGGGACTCTGGGGAATGGCGTACTGCGGCATGGTTCAACCCAAATGCAAACCGCCCTCAGGATACCCCAGTTGGGGCCGTGGCCAAGAGGTCGGCCACCCGTGCCAACACCAACATCAACCCTTC
>JAAUUG010000032.1 GCA_012031195.1 Oscillatoriales cyanobacterium SM2_1_8 | reverse complement strand
TGGTTACGTTTTAATTAAACTGACACGGTTTTTTCCTGCCCAACGAAAGTCCAATAGAACCAATACGGGGGCTTCGCCCCTGCGACCCGATCTGTTTTGTCTCATCGCTATGCAAAACAGCTATATATACCAACCTTTCCTGTGGCCAAACCGACGGAGTTGGCGATGCTCAGCCACGATAGGGTTCCCGCATAAGGCGATGGCGGTATTTGGCGTCTTCGATGTAGGGGCGCATCTGTTCGTACAGCGCCGTCACGTTGGCCGGTACCCGCATCAAATGCACTTCGGGGTTGGTTTTGTCGCGGGTGATCAGCAGCATGTTTCCCGTCCCCAGCAGCCTTTGCCCCAGGGGTTTGCTCATTTGAATGTCGTCGATGGTGTAAAACTCAATCGTATCGATTTGTTTGTGAAACCAGCCCGACTCGATCAAAATGCGTTGGCTGGTGATGCGGTAGCGAATGTTGGCCGACTCCAGCCAAAAGTAGAGGGCCGCCAGACCCAAGGTCGCCACGGCCCAAAACAGACGCGATAGGCTGCCGATGACCGCCGGGCCGCCATCGAACAACTCTATTTCCGACTCGCGAATGGACGTGCTGTCGTACATGTCCTGGGGGCCAGCTTGCCCCTAGATTGTACGGTTTTTCTGGGACCAGAGGCGGGTGGGCAAACCCCACACATAAATAAACCCTTCCGCCGCTTTGTGATCGAAGCGATCGCCTTCGGAGTAGGTGGACAGGCTTTCGTCGTAGAGGGCGTAGGCCGATTTGCGACCGACCAGGGTGGCGTTGCCCTTGAAGAATTTCACCCGGACGGTGCCGCTCACCCGCTGTTGGGTGTTGGCGATGAAGGCATCCAGGGCTTGTTTGAGGGGGCTGTACCACAGACCTTCGTAAATGAGCCGGCTGTAGGTTTCTTCGATGCCCCGCTTGTAGTGGGTCACGTCCGCCGTCAGGGTCAGGCTTTCCAGATCGCGGTGGGCGGCAATCAACACGCTCAGGGCCGGCACCTCGTAAATTTCCCGGGATTTGATCCCCACCAACCGATTTTCCACCATGTCGATGCGGCCCACCCCGTGCGCGCCGGCGATCGCGTTGAGTTTTTCGATCAGGGGCACCGGCGCCAAGGTTTCTCCGTTGATCGCTACCGGAATCCCCTGCGCAAATTCAATTTCGGTGTAGGCAGGTTCGTTCGGCGTATCGGCGATCGCCTTGGTCATCAGGTAAATTTTTTCGGGGGGTTCCTGCCAGGCATCTTCGAGGATGCCCGCCTCGATGCTGCGGCCCAACAGGTTGCGATCGATGCTGTAGGGAGAAGATTTCTTCACCGGCGACGGAATTCCGTATTTTTCACCGTAGGCAATGGTTTGTTCCCGGCTCATGCCCCATTCTCGGGCCGGGGCCAACACTTTTAGATCGGGGGCCAACGCGGCGATCGAAACATCAAACCGCACCTGATCGTTGCCTTTGCCCGTGCAGCCGTGGGCCACCGCGTCGGCGCCATATTCCCGCGCGGCCTCCACCAAAATTTTGGCAATCAGGGGCCGGGCCAAGGCCGTGGACAAGGGGTACCGCGCTTCGTAGAGGGTGTTGGCCCGCACGGCGGCAAAAGCATAATCCTGGGCAAACTCGGCCCGCACATCCTGCACCAACGAGATGGACGCCCCCGAATCCAGCGCCTTTTGCCGGATCGGTTCCAACTCGTCCCCTTGCCCCAAATCCGCCGCCAGGGTAATCACCTCGCTGACCCCCCATTCCTGCTTGAGGTAGGGGATGCAGACGGAGGTATCTACGCCGCCGGAATAGGCCAAAATTACTTTGCTTGCTCTGCTCATGCCGCGATCACTGTTTAGGAGGCCAGCATTCATCCTACGGCGCGACGTTCCCCTTTTTGGTTTTTGGTGAACCAATTACATCTGGGGCGATCGTTGGGGGGGCGGGCACCAAGTAGGCCACGGTGGCCCCCCCAATGAACCCGGCGGCATTGCGCAACAGGGGCAACCATTCGGCAGTGCGGGACACCACCGGGCCAATGCCAAAGACGAGGAACAACATCCCCCACAGCGGCGCAAACACCAGGGCCCATTTCCAGGCAAACACCTGGCCGTCCTGACGGGGATGGCCCGCAAACCCGAAAATCGCCCCGCCCACAATCGAAGTCATCAAGGTCAATACCCATTGCTCTTGGGGCAGACCCGGCACCACCGCACAGCCGTCCCGTTCCAAACAACCGGCGATCGCCGCGACCGCTGCCAAAATCGAGCGATCGTAGCCCTCTTCCCGCACGAAAAACTGGTTCCCGTAGCGGGACTGCAACTCAATCCAAAACGTCCGGGGCAACAGCTTGTATACATCGTCCCCCACGCTGAAATTGAGCAGGTTGCGTCCCCGGGTATCCGCCACCAACAAAACGCTGCGATCGTTCAAACCCCAAAAGGCTTTCACGGCCCGACCGGGGGTCACGTCCACCTGGGTCAATACCCGCAACTTCCAACCCGTATGTTCTTCCAAGGTGCGCAGGGACTGCTCCAGTTGCTGCTCCTGCACCTCGTTGAGCAACTTGCCCAAATCCACCACGTTGGTCACTTGAGCGGGCAACAACTCCGGCGCGTTGTAGCTCAAATCGTCGCTGAGGGCCCAAGCCGGCGATCCCCAAAACCAAATCAGCGCCAGACCCCCGGCCAGAATCCAGGCCAGGGCCCAACCCAGGATTTGCTCTTTCGGTGCCAGCAGCTTTCGGGATGCCTTCATGTGCTTTCCGGTTGTTTTTCACAAATCTTAACAAATTGGCCCGACAAAGGGCAAGGGGGGCAAGAGAATGGAGGGAGGGCAAAGCAGAAGGACAGGGTATGGCACCGCCGATTCAATGGTATCCAGGGCATGTGGCCAAGGCGGAGCGGGCGCTGAAGGAGCATTTGCAGCGGGTGGATGCGGTGATCGAGCTGCGGGATGCCCGCATTCCGTTGGCGAGTGCCCATCCCCAGATGGCTCAATGGTTGGCCGGGAAGGCGCGGCTGTTGGTGTTGAACCGGGTGGACAGCATTTCGAGCGGCGATCGCCGGGAATGGCAAGACTGGTTTCGGCAACGGGGAGAGGTGGTCTATTTCACCAATGCCCAGGACGGTACGGGGGTGGCCAACCTGCTGAAGGCGGCCCAGGCGGTGGGGGAGCAAATCACGGCGCGGCGGCAAGCGCGGGGGATGTTGCCACGGCCGGTGCGGGCGGTGACCTTGGGGTTCCCCAACGTGGGTAAATCGGCCTTGATCAACCGGTTGTTGCGGCGGCGGGCGGTCGAGAGTGCCAACGGCCGGGGGTCACGCGGCAACTGCGGTGGGTGCGGGTGTCCGAGGCGATTGAATTGTTGGATACGCCGGGGATTTTGCCGCCGGTGTTGAGCGATGCCGGGGCCGCCGTCAAATTGGCCATCTGCGACGACATTGCGGCGGCCGCCTACGATGCCGTGTTGGTGGCGGCGATCGCCGTGGATCTGCTGCAAGGGGCGGGGGGCCAACTTCCCCCGATCGCTACGGGTTGGCGATCGCCCCGGGGGAAGTATTTGTGGCGGAATTGGCCCAAGCCAAATTCCATGGCGATCGGGACAAAGCGGCCCGCAAAATTTTGGATGATTTTCGCAAGGGCAAATTGGGGGCGATCGCCCTGGAGCGGCCGGAGGATTTTGCGGTAGGGTAAGCCCAGTTGGCAGAATTAAGGTGCACGATGACTCCCGAAAAAATTGCGGAATTGATCCGGGGGGCCTTGCCCCAAGCCGAAGTCATGGTCGAAAACCCCTACAACGACGGGCAGCACTTTTCGGCGGTGGTGGTGGCCCCAGAATTTGCCGGGTTGACCATGATCCAGCAGCAACGTTTGGTGAACGATGCCCTGAAGCCCCAAATTGACAGCGGCGCGATCCACGCCCTCCAACTGAAAACCTACACCCCCGAGCAGTGGCAACAACACGGGAACTAGAGCCCCGCTTGGGGTTTGGTCTGAAATTGGCCTACGGGGCCGGCGATTTTGGTGCGGCGGTCACGTCCAACCTGTTGGCATTCTTTTTTCTGTACTTTTTGACCAACGTGGCCGGTTTGGAGGCGGGGTTGGCTGGCGCGGTGTTGATGGTGGGCAAAGCCTGGGATGCGATCAACGATCCGTTGGTGGGTTGGCTGAGCGATCGCACCCAATCGCGGCAGGGGCGGCGCTTGCCCTGGATGATTTGGGGAGCGGTACCCTTTGCCCTTACCTTTGCCTTTCATTGGATTGTGCCCGGGGGCGATCGCTGGGCCAAGTTCGGGTTTTACGTGTTGGTGGGGGTGTTGTTCAACAACTTTTTTACCGCCGTCAATTTGCCCTACACCGCCCTGGGGGCCGAGCTCACCCAAAACTACGACGAACGCACCCAACTCAACAGCTTTCGGTTCACCTTTTCCATCGGCGGCAGCATTTTGTCGTTGGTGTTGGCGCAAATCATTTTTGCCGCCTTTCAGCCCGAGGCCGGCAGTTGCCAAAACAATGCCCTGCCCTACACCGTGTTGGGGGGGGTGTGCGGTCTCCTGTCGCTGTTGACCACCGCTTGGTGTGTGCTGGGGATCCGGCGGCGGGTTTGGCACCTGGAAGCGCAACGGCAAGAGCAGCCCCCGGAAGCCCCCCTGGCGATCGCCGAGCAGGTGCGGGCCGTGCTCCGCAACCGTCCGTTTTTGTTTGTGATTGGGATTTATTTTTGTTCGTGGTTGAGCGTCCAGGTCACCGCCGCCGTGATCCCCTATTTCGTGACCAACTGGATGGGGTTGCCCGAGCAGGATTTTATCAACGTCACCCTGGCTGTCCAGGGCACCGCTCTGTTGATGTTGTTCGGCTGGAGCCAAGTCAGCGCCCGCCTGGGCAAACGGTTTGCCTATTTCGCCGGGGCCGGCCTGTGGTTGGTGGCCCAAGGGGGATTGTTCTGGTTGCAGCCCGGCCAAGTGGTTTGGTTGTACATTCTGGCGATCCTGGCCGGCGCCGGGGTGTCGGTGGCCTACTTGATTCCGTGGTCGATGGTGCCCGACACGATCGAACTGGACGAACTGGAAACCGGTCAGCGGCGAGAGGGGGTTTTCTATGCCTTTATGGTGTTGCTGCAAAAAGTCGGCCTGGCGATCGCCCTCTTGGTCTTGGGCTTGGGTCTGGAAGCCGCCGGTTTTGCCGAACGGGTGCCCTGCCAACCCCTCCCCGTCCAACCCGATAGCGCCCTCCAAGCCATCCGCTGGGCGATCGGCCCGCTCCCGGCCCTCTCCCTGATCGGCAGCATGGTTTTGACCTACTTTTACCCCATCGATCGCGAATTCCATCAGGCTCTGTGCCAAAAACTGGCCGAACGTCGTAGCGACAAGGCCGAGTCCCCACCTTAAAATGTTGGCCAACTTTCGGTTACCATGGGAATTTTTTAACCGCTTCTTAACCAATGGGGGGGAAGGGTAGCCGAAAATCAAGACAGCTGCGGTGCTGGCTGCTTGGGTTGTGGCCCAAGGCCAACGGTTCCAAACCCTTCCCATGGATCTCTCGTTCATCGATCGCGCGCTCTTTTACCGTTACCCTACCGAAAGCGATGTCCAAACTGGTTTTGCTGGTTCAGCCTTCTGCACAACAAGCCTTGCTCTGGCAAGCCGCCCTCGGTTCTCAGGGGTACACGGCCACCATGGTGACGGTGGACAGCGACGTGGTCAAAACTTTAGAGAGCTTGCAGCAACAGGGTCAAGCCTTGCCGGATGCCATGCTGATCGAATCCAGCCTTACCGATGCCCGCACCAATTCCCTGGTGGCGGGGGTGGTGTGCCGGTGGTGCCGCACCCACAGTCCCGACACCAAAGTCTTTTTAACCAACACCGAGCGGGATACCATTCGCACCCTCGAAACCCGCTGGGCCGAGCGGCAGGGGGCCGCCGGTCTCTTCCCCAACCTCACCGCCAGCAATGCCAACGAGTTGCTGCAAAACCTGACCGATCAATTGGGTTCGCCGTTGGCCACCGAGGCGCTGACCCGCAAAATGGAAGCGGCGATCGCGGATTTGGTCGAGGAAGGGGCCACCACCGATCGCGGGCGGCGGGAAGAGCGCACCTCCGAGCTGGTGCGCAAAATGGCAATGATTCCTACCCTGGTGCAGATGGAAGACCCCAAAGAAGCGCTGCGGCAAAGCGGGCAAT
Source organism: Oscillatoriales cyanobacterium SM2_1_8 (assembly GCA_012031195.1). Classification (GTDB taxonomy): domain Bacteria; phylum Cyanobacteriota; class Cyanobacteriia; order Pseudanabaenales; family Pseudanabaenaceae; genus UBA8156. The sequence goes on along the minus strand of JAAUUG010000032.1, from coordinate 9,352 downwards.
ACAACACTTTGGGTAACCTTTCCATCGATTCCACCCTGAAGGACTTGGAGCTCTTCGACTGCCAAATGGACGTGGAAACCCCCGGGAAAGCCGCTCTCCAAGCCTTTGAGGAGGATCCAACCCTGCCGGGCATTGTTCTGATGGAAAACGGCCAGTACGTGACCTTGCTATCGCGGCGGCGTTTTTCCGAGCACATGAACCGTCGTTACGCCCTGGACTTGTTTTCGCGGCGGCCGGTGCGGGTCTTCTTTGAGTATGTGGGCAGCGAAGCCCTGTGTTTGTATGCCGATGTGCCCATCGTCGATGCTTCGCAACTCTGCCTGAAGCGCAGCATGGAATACATGTACGATCCGGTGGTGGTGCAACTGCCCGATGCCGGGCAATACCGGGTTTTGGATGTTCAACACTTGTTCTACGCGCAGTCGGAAATTCACAAGCTCACCACCGCCGTGCTGAAGGAACAGACCCAAGCCCACATGATTCAAACCGAAAAAATGGCCAGCTTGGGGCAAATGGTAACGGAAATCGCCCACGACATCAAAAATCCGGTGAACTTCATCCACGGCAATTTGGACTATTTGGGAGATTACACCAACACCCTGATGCGCCTGCTTAAGGTCTACGAGAACCGGTTGAACTTGGCGGATGGGGAGTTTGTGAGGGCGGCCCGCCAGGAAGCCGATGTGGATTTTGTGATGCAGGATTTGAACAAGGTGATTGGCAGCATTGGCATCGGGGCCGAGCAACTGCGCAAAATTGTGAGCGGTCTGCAAACCTTTGCGTACCGTGATAGCGAAAAGCCGGTGCCGGTCAACCTGCGGGAGTGCCTCGAAAACAGTTTGACCATCCTCAACAATCGGTTGCTGGCTGCCAAAATCGATGTGACCTTGCGGCTGCGGGAGTTGCCTGCTATTGAGGGATACACCGGGCAAGTGGTGCAAGTGTTCACCAACCTGATCAGCAACGCGATCGATGCGTTGGCCGGCATTGGGGTCGAGGATAGCCAGGGCGATCGCCTGAAGTTGTGGCAACCCAAGTTGGAAATTTTTGCTGAACCGAAACGAGAGAAGCGTTTGGATTCCCTCGAAGAGTGGGTGGAAGTGCGCATTGCCGACAACGGCCCGGGCATTCCGCCAGAGCTGCAGGAGAAAATTTTTGAGTCTTTCTTCACGACCAAGGGGGTAGGGAAGGGCACCGGTTTGGGGTTGGCGATTTGTTATCAGATTATGACCCAGCGGCACAAGGGCCGACTCTTGGTGAAGTCGCCGCGGGATGGGTTTACCTACTACAACGGCAAATCAGGGGGAACCGAACTTGCCATTCAATTCCCGCTGAGTTTTGAGCGGGGGCTGAAGCCCATGAGCCCCACCGGCAAAGACCTGAAGGCGGTTCGGTAGCCACCATCAAAACCCCCTTGAAAATCAAAAGTGGGCCGTTCGCGCCTGCCTTCTGCCATAATGTTTGGCGGTTAAACCACTAGGAAATGGCATGAACCGCACCCGACGTGCCGTTTTGTTTGGGTTGGGCGTGTCCTGTGGGGCGGCGATCGCCGGTGGGATGCGACGATGGCAAGAAACCACGGTCGAGCCCATCGTCCTGCCCGAGGCGGAGCCGGTGGCCGCTCAATCGGTACGTTCGCGCCGGCCGGCCCCCAAAGGGTTGTTTGCCCCCGTGCGGGGAGACGTCCGCCTGGCGGTCATCAGCGACCTCAACAGCCAATACGGCTCGACGCAATACGGGTCTCAGGTGCTGAAGGCTGTGGAATTTTTGCCCCAGTGGGAACCGGATTTGGTGCTGTGTAGCGGCGACATGGTGGCCGGTCAGTCCCCATCCCTCACCAAGGAACAAATTCAGGCGATGTGGGAGGCCTTCGATCGCCACGTGGCGGCCCCCATCCGCCAAGCCAAACTCCCCTACGGTTTTACCCTGGGCAACCACGATGCCTCGGGGGCCCTCTCGGCGCGGAATCAGTTTTTGTTTCAGCAAGAACGGGATTTGGCCGCCGCCTATTGGAACGATCCCAGCCATCCCACCGGCATCCAATTCGTCGATCGCGGTCGGTTTCCTTTTTATTACACCTTTGAGCAGAACGGCATTTTCTACCTGGTGTGGGATGCCTCCAGCAACCGGATTCCCCCCGCCCAACTGCAATGGGCTGAACGAACCCTGTTGGGCGATCGCGCACAGCGGGCCAGGCTGCGCATTGTCATCGGCCACTTGCCCCTCTATGCCGTAGCGGTGGGTCGGGCCGAACTGGGGGAAATTGTCAGCAACGGCGATGACGTCCGCAAAATGCTGGAACGTTGCCGGGTGCACACCTACATCAGCGGCCATCACCACTCCTACTACCCCGCCCGCAAAGGCAAACTGGAATTGCTGCATACCGGAGCTTTGGGCAGCGGCCCCCGTCCCCTCCTCGATAGCCGCCTCGCGGTGACCAACACCCTGACCATTGTGGATGTGGATGTGGCCAAAGCGCGCACCACCTACACCACCTACAACATGCGCAACCTGCAAACCATCGACATCAAAACCCTACCCCGGCTGATTGTGGGCCCCAACGGCTTCGTGGTGCGCCGCGACCTACAGGAATCGGATCTCACACCGGCCGAACGCAACCGTAAATTTGATGCTGGCGGCTACTGAGCCCGATCCTCCCTTTTCCTTCGATGTCCGAGTCTATCCGAATATAGCTATAGTTATTTTAATTAAAACTGACACGTTTTTTTCCTGCCCAACGAAAGTCTAATAGAACCAATACGGGGGCTTCGCCCCTGCGACTCGACTTGTCTTGTCTCGTCGCTATGCAAACAGCTATACAGGCGCATTCTTAATTAAAATGACTATAATTAAAATTAACTATGTATCTCTCTGTGATTTGACGACAGTACCCAACTTATACCCACCTCAGCCAAAATTTCTGTGGGGGGGAATCCAGCCCATCTGCATGGCCAAAAGTACCGCTTGGGTGCGATCGCGCACCTCTAATTTTTGCAGAATCGCGTGGACATGGACACGCACCGTACCGGGCGCAATGTAAAGGGTCTCGGCAATTTCTTGGTTGCTCTGGCCAGCAGCCATCAGCGCGAGGATTTCTTGCTCTCGCTTGGTGAGGGCCGCCAAGGGGTCTGGAGTCGGGGTGAGGGTCGCAGACTGAATGGCTTGAGAGGCCACCGCATCCCACCAGGTGGCCCCCACCGCCACCGAGCGAATCGCCAGCACCAGCGCCTCGGCGGCAATGCCCTTGACGCAGTAGCCCTGGGCTTGGACTGCCATCAGACGGGCAATCAGGGCAGGCTGGTTGTGGGAGGTAAGAACCAGCACCGGCAGTCCGGGTTGCTGCTGTTTGATTTGGCGGCAGGCCTCGATCCCCCCAACCCCGGGCAGACCAATGTCCAGAACCACCACATCAAAGGATCGTTGCCTGACCAGGGCGATCGCCGTTTCTCCGTCCTCGGCTTCGGCCGCAACCTGCAGCATAGGCTCCTGTTGCAACCGAGTGGACAGCCCCAAACGGAACAATTCATCGTCCTCGACCAGAAGAATGTGGATGGGCGGGTCGGTCATCGGTGGGGAGCCCCGGGCATCATGCGGTCATTATCCATCACGGGCGACTGGATGGGCAGTCGAAAGGCAAACACGGCTCCCCTGGGCTGGCGCGACGCGGCCCAAATGGTGCCGCCATGGGCCTCCACGATTTGACGGCTGAGGTAGAGACCCAACCCAGTGCCCTTGGCTTGGCGATCGCTGTGGCCCTGGTAAAACCGCTCAAACAGATGGGCCATTTCCTCGGCAGCGATGCCCTGCCCTTGGTCGAGAACCTGCACCAAGCAATCCTCTCCCCTGGGGCAAACCACAACTTCCACCAAGCTCCCCCGCGGGGAGTGGTGAATGGCATTGGCCATGAGGTTGCTTAGCACCCGCTGGAGCTGGAGCCCATCGGCCCTCACCCAGCAGGGTTGGCGAAAGTCCGACTCCCCTTGGTGCAGACGAAGATGCACTTGACGGGAGGCCGCCAGCGCCGTGAACGCCATGATGGTTTCCTCGGCCAAAGCCATCGCATCCACATCCGTCGGCTGGAGGCATAGCCCCTCGCTATCGTTGCGGTAGATATCCATCAGGGTTTCCACCAATTGCAGGGTGGTCTGGTGGCTGCGGATCATGACGGCGATCGCCCGGCGCTGGGCCGGGGTAATGGCCCCAAACCGCTGGGCATCGAAGGCGTGGAGGGTTTCGATCGCCCCGAGCAGCGGCGTTTTTAAGTCATGGGTCAGCGTCGACACAAAGTCTTCCCGCATCCGGGCCAACTGGGCCTGGGCCAGGATTTGGGCATACTGATGGGTGATGGCTTGTTCATAGCCCTGAATGCGATCGCTTAGCCACCCGGTCACCGCCAGCGCCAGCACCGTGATCGACCGATTGGCAATGGTCACCGTGGCAATCGGCTCCAGTCCAGGAATAAACAGGTTGAGCAGGGTCAGCACCATGGCGATCGCCGTTACCCAGCGCGTTGCCCTCCGCCCCAGTTGTCCACGAACCAGCAACACAGCCCCAATGTACAGATAGCCAAATACATAGGGAGGCGGTGTGCTGTATTCCAACAGAATCACCACACCAAAGAGGGCAACAATCTGTCCGTGGATGGGTTGCCAATGGGGGACAAGGCGGCGCATAGAGCAAAAAGGGAGCAAAAATCAAGATAGAGTCAAGCGATCGCCCAAGTTTGCGGTTTATTCTAGGCTTTGTCATGCCAAAACCGCAAATTTATACCCAATGATATAGAGCTTGCACGTTTATCTAAACACTTTCTATACCCCACAGCTAAATCCCTAGATATAAATTCAAATTCAAAGCTTTTCTATACCTTGATTTTAGGCAAACAATTCCACACAATAGCTCCAGGAAAAAGCCGGATTGGATTTGGTGACCAGGTGGTTGATGATTCCTCGGTGGATGCGTGGTGGATAATCAAGATGATTTAAGGGTGGCCATGCCAAACGTGGCCCCACCAGCCTTTGCCCCATCAGAGATGGATTGAGCGAGATGGATTGAGCGGGACGGGGTTCTTCCAAGTACTTTTTTGTGTTGCTGGATATCCATAGATTCTATGCTGCAAGGATTTTTTCAGGTAATTCTAGTATTGATGGTGTTGGTCGCAGTGGCGCCTTTGCTAGGACGTTACATGGCTCAGGTTTTTCTGGGGGAGAGAACCTGGCTGGATCGGTTCATTTCTCCCATAGAGCGCGTAATTTTTGCGGGGTCGGGGGTGCTCCACGGGCGATCGATGACCGGTGGGCGATACGTGCGGGCGGTGCTGGTCAGCAACCTGGTGATGATTGGGCTGGTCTACGCCATCTTGATGTTCCAGGGAAACCTGCCCCTGAACCCAACGGGGTTGGCTGCACCCAGTTGGGATTTGGGCTTGCACACCGCCATTTCGTTCACTACGAACACCAACCAGCAGCACTATTCCGGCGAAACCACCTTTAGCGATTTCAGCCAGGTGGGGGCGCTGGGTTTTTTGATGTTTACCTCGGCGGCGACGGGAATTGCGGTGGCGATCGCCTTCGTTCGCGGCCTCACGGGGCGGTCCTTGGGGAATTTCTACACCGATTTGATTGTGTCGATCACCCGCATCCTGCTGCCAATTTCCATAGTGGGGGCGATCGCCCTGCTGATGGCTGGGGTACCCGAAACCTTTGCCGGGCCGGTTGTGGCTCAAACTTTGGAAGGTGCGACCCAGCATATTGCCCGTGGCCCGGTCGCCCACTTTGAGATCATCAAGGAATTGGGGGAAAACGGCGGCGGCTTCTTCGGCATCAATTCCGCCCACCCCTTCGAGAACCCCAACAACTTCACCAACCTGCTCGAAACCATCATCATGCTGGTGATTCCCGCCGGGTTAATTCTCACCTATGGCTACATCGTCGGCAACCCCAAGCAAGGCTGGCTAATTTTTGGGATGGTGTTTGCGATCTACGCCCTCTTTATTGTCCTTGCCGCCGTGGGCGAATACCAGGGCAACCCGCGGATCAACCAAGTACTTGGTGGTCAGCAACCCAACTTGGAGGGCGAAGAAACCCGCTTTGGGCCTTTCCTCACTGCCCTTTGGGCCGTCTCCACCACCGGCACCATGTGCGGAGCCATCAACGGCCTGCACGATTCCCTGATGCCCACGGGCGGCTTCGTCACCCTCTCCAACCTGTTTTTGCAGATTGTTTGGGGAGGCCAGGGAACCGGCACCGCCTACTTGTTTGTGTTTCTGATTCTCACCGTCTTCCTCACCGGGCTGATGGTGGGGCGTACCCCCGAATTTCTGGGGCGCAAAATCGAAAAACGCGAAATTGTTCTCGCCAGCTTGATTCTGCTCATCCACCCCATCGCCATCCTGATTCCCACCGCCATCACCTTGGCGTTCCCAGAGACCCTCTCCGGCATCAGCAATCCTGGCTTCCACGGCATTTCCCAAGTGGTCTACGAATACGCCTCCGCTGCCGCCAACAACGGCTCCGGATTTGAAGGTCTGGGCGACAACACCCTCTGGTGGAACCTCAGCACCAGCTTCTCGATGCTGGCCGGTCGGTACGTGCCTCTGGTTGCTTTGGTGTTTCTGGCCGACGGCATGGCCCGCAAACAAACCGTCCCCGAAACCGCCGGCACCCTCCGCACCGATACCCTCCTGTTTACGGGAGTCACGGCGGGGTCCATTCTGATCCTTGGCGCGCTGACCTTCTTACCGCTACTGGTTTTAGGGCCGGTGGCCGCAGCATTCAATCTGGGCTAGGCATTCTAACGTTCGCACATTCAGAAAAATCTTTCATCCCATTCCCATGACCCAATCTACTTCCCCCCTCAAACAACCCGGTGGGCCACGCCAACAGCGCAAGCACACCCCCAAAGCCCAGCTCGCAGACCTTTACCAAAGAGCCCTGGTGGAGTCCTTTCGCAAGCTCAACCCCAGGGTAATGGTAAAAAACCCGGTCATGTTTGTGGTTTGGGTCGGCACAGCCATCACCGCCGTCTTGACCGTCAACCCTGACTTGTTTGGCCCTGACGATGGCGATGGCGCGGCGGTTTACAACGGTTTGATTACGCTGATTCTATTTTTGACGGTGCTGTTTGCCAATTTTGCCGAGGCGGTGGCCGAAGGACGGGGCAAAGCCCAGGCCGAGGCGCTGCGATCTACCCGCTCCGATACGGTAGCCCGCAGGTTGCAAGCAGACGGGTCCATCGAAGAGGTGAACTCGACCAGCCTCAGGCGGGGCGATCGCATCCAAGTCGTGGCCGGCGACACGATCCCGGTCGATGGCGAGGTGATGGAGGGGGTGGCCTCGGTGGACGAGTCGGCGATTACCGGCGAGTCAGCCCCGGTGCTAAAGGAACCCGGTTCCGACGTGGCCAGCTCGGTGACGGGCGGCACCCGGATTATCTCCGATGAGCTGATTTTGCAGGTAACCGCTGACCCCGGCAAAGGCTTTATCGACCGCATGATTGCCCTGGTGGAAGGGGCCGAGCGCAGCAAAACCCCCAACGAAAATTGCCCTGACGGTGCTGCTGGCGGTGCTCACCCTGGTGTTTTTGATCGTGGTGGCGACCCTGCCCCCCCCCGCCAACTATGCCAAGAGTCCGGTGGGCATCACCATTCTGGTGGCGCTGCTGGTGGCGCTGATTCCGACCACCATTGGCGGGCTGCTGAGTGCGATCGGCATTGCCGGAATGGATCGGGTGGCCCAGTTCAACGTGGTAGCCACCTCGGGACGGGCGGTGGAAGCCTGCGGCGACATCAACACCCTGGTGCTCGACAAAACCGGTACCATCACCCTGGGCAACCGTCTGGCGGAAGAATTTATTGCGGTTCATGGCCATAGCCAGCAGGAGGTCGCCGCCGTCGCCCTAGCGGCCAGCGTATTTGACAGCACCCCCGAGGGCAAATCCATCGTGCGTCTGGCCGAAAAACTGGGGGCTACCGCAAACTTCGACAAAGCCACTGCTGAAGGCGTGGAATTTTCGGCCCGCACCCGCATGAGCGGCACCAACCTGCCCAACGGGGACGAAGTGCGCAAGGGGTCGGTGGATGCCATCCGTGGGTTTGTGCGCTCCCGGGGAGGGCAAGCCCCGGCCGAACTGGATCAAGTCTTTGAGCAAGTTTCACGCCTGGGCGGTACCCCCCTCGCCATCTGCCAAAACAGTCATATCTACGGCGTTGTGTACCTGAAAGACATCATCAAACCCGGCATCCGGGAACGTTTCAACCAACTGCGCCGCATGGGCGTTCGCACCGTCATGCTGACCGGCGACAACCGCATCACCGCCTCCGTCATTGCCGAAGAAGCCGGGGTCGATGACTTTATTGCCGAAGCTACCCCCGAAGATAAAATTCAGGTCATCCAAACGGAGCAAGCCCAGGGCAAGTTGGTGGCCATGACCGGCGACGGCACCAACGATGCCCCTGCCCTGGCCCAAGCCAACGTGGGCGTGGCGATGAACTCTGGCACCCAGGCCGCAAAAGAAGCTGCCAACATGGTGGATCTCGATTCAGATCCAACCAAACTGATTGATTTGATTGCCATTGGCAAGCAGTTGCTGATCACCCGCGGGGCCCTCACCACCTTTTCTCTGGCGAACGATATCGCCAAATACTTCGCCATCATCCCAGCCATGTTTGCCAACGCCGGCATCGGGGCCCTCAACGTGATGGGACTCCATAGCCCCCGTACCGCCGTCCTCTCGGCGCTGATCTACAACGCCCTGATCATCCCCGCCCTCATTCCCTTGGCGCTGAAGGGCATTGAGTTTCGCCCGCTGACGGCCAATCAATTGCTCCAGCGCAACATTTTGATCTACGGACTGGGCGGCATCATGGCACCGTTTGTTGCCATCAAGGCGATCGATGTGGGGGTGTCGGCAGCCACGAATTTTTAGGTGTTGGCAAGTTGGCCAATTTGCGTAGTCTAACTTTTAGCGCCTCAGTCATTGATCCCAAAACTGTTCTTCCTATGAAGCTTACCCTCCCAAGAATTTTGCTGCTGGGTTTGTTGGTCAACGCGGCGATCGCCCCTGCCCTTCACGCCGCCCCTGGCTCGGATATTTCCCGGGGCACGGCCTACGCGATCGCCCTTCTCGGTCTAGTTGTCATCGGCTTGGCCATCTACCTCACCCTGGTCATCATCCAACCCGAAAAATTTTAACGTTCACCCGTTCGCACATTTCCGATTTTTTACCTGCTATAGCTATATTCGGGTAAGTTCGGACATCGAAAGAAAAGGGAGTTTGGGGGCTACGCCCCCAGTCAGGGGTTTCACCCCTGCCCCCTCCTAACCAAGTTATAGCTATATTCGGGTAAGTTCGGACA
>JAAUUG010000031.1 GCA_012031195.1 Oscillatoriales cyanobacterium SM2_1_8 | reverse complement strand
CTTTGACCCACCGAGTTTCGCTTTGAACCCACCGGGTTTCGCTTTCCACCCACCGGGTTTCGCTTTCCACCCACCGGGTTTCGCTTTCCACCCACCGCAGTTCGCTTGGAACCCACCGGAGTTCGCTTTAGACCCACTGGAGTTCGTTTTTTGCCCACTGGAGTTCGTTTTGAACCCACCGGAGTTCGTTTTTTGCCTACTGGAGTTTGCTTTGAACCCACGGGAGGCGAGTTTGACCAGGGGTTTGGGCTTCTGCTCCGGGAGGGTGGGGTAGGGGCGCAAAACCCTACAACGCGCCGGCGGCGGTGGTGTCGAACACCGTATCGCAGAGGTGGCGGGTGATGTTGGCCGCCGTCAGGTAGGGCGGTGCGCCTGCCCCCTTGACATAATCCACCACGTTCACGCCGCCGTTGCCCTGCTTGAACGTCCAGAAGCGCTCGGGCCCCAACCCAAACAATTGGCAGAGGATGGCTTTGTTGACCGCATCGTGGGCCGTCACCACCGCCGTTTGGCCCGGGGGTACCGCCGCCACCATCTCTTGCCAAGCGATCGCCACCCGCTCCCATACTTGATTCAGGGTTTCGCCGTCCGGCATCGGCACCGTTTCCGGCATGGTTTGCCAGCGGGCCAGTTCCCCCGGAAATTCCGCCTCGATCTCCGCTTCCAACTTGCCTTCCCAGCGCCCGTGGGAAATTTCCTGCAAATCCTTGACCAGGGTGAGGGATACCCCCGGATGGAAGCGCAAGATCGCCTCGGCGGTCGCTTTGGGCCGCAACAACGGGCTGCTAAAGGCCCGGTCGATCGGTACATCCTGCAGGAAATGGGCGACCTGCTCCGCCTGCCACCGCCCCCGCTCGTTGAGGGGAATATCGATTTGCCCCTGAAAACGCTTTTCCCGGTTCCACTGGGTTTCGCCGTGGCGCACCAGCAACAGCCGCGGCCCCACATGGTTTTTGCGCAGGGATGGCAACTTCTCTCCCATCAAAGGGGCCATGTGGCCCGTCAGGTTCACCGCCTCCAATTGCCCTTGGCCCATGCCCTGACCGTCGCCAAAATTCACCACGCTCAAGGCGCAATTGTTTTGCCCCAAATAGTGGTAGTGCTCTGGGGCCAAGCCGATCGCCGTGCAAATCAACGCCCGGTTGATGCCGCTGTGGGCTGCCACCACCACCGTGCGATCGCGATGGCGGGGCAATACCTCGGCCCAAAACTGCCGCGCCTGCTCGAACAATTCCAAAATGGGATACCGACCGGCGATCGCCAACTCGTGGGGTCGGTTGTGCCAAGCGTCGTATTCCAGCGGGAAGCGATCGCGCACCTCCGCGAAGGTCAGCCCCTCCCAAGGCGCCAAATCCACCTCCAACAACCCGGAATGGAGCTCCGGCCCCAACCGCCAACCCGCCACCTCCGTCACCAACTCCGCCGTGCGCCGGGCCCGCAGCAACGGACTGGCCAACACCGCATCCACGGCAATGCCCTGCAACGCCGCCCCCACCAAGCGCGCCTGCTGCTCCCCCAGGGCCGTCAGCCGGGATGACATCTCGGCACGGGTCAACTCGCTGCGACCCTGTACCCGCGTTGCCACGTTGAACTCGCTTTCGCCGTGGCGAATCAAAACCATCCGTGTAGCCAGCGCTTTGCCCCCTTTCTGCTCGTTGCCAATAGCTTACTTTTCTTTCGCCCCGTCCCACGCAAAATAGGCTATGCTTTGCTAAGTTGGGAAGCCCATTGGGCAATCATCAAGGATGTCTGCGATCGCCCAAGATCGAAACTCCCCAACCCCAGCACTGCGTGCCAAAATGCGTGCCAAAACTCGAAATCTGCACTAAACTCCGCCCGAAAAAGCGCGGAAACAAAGTCTGGAAATAAAGTCTGGAAATTAAAATCTGGAAATGAAGCCTGGGAAGCAAGCACGGGACTTAAGCACGGGAACTGGATACCGAAACTTAAGCACCGGAGCGGCTCAGGGGAAGAAAGTACAGACAGAAAGTACAGACGGAAAACTACAGACAGGAAGCACAGACGGGAAGCAGGGGCAAAAGCAAGGGCAAAAGCAGGGCCAAACCACAGGGACAGCCAGCGCGGGAATCAAGTGCTTCAATCAAGCACTTAAACCAAGTCATCAAACTTAGGTACCCAAGCCGAAGCCCTAAAATCCAGAACCAGTTTCAAGATCTAGTCTCAAAATCCAGGCCTAAGCGCTCGCAGCCGAGGCTAGAAGGAGAAACTAGAAATCGAAGCTAGCAGCAGAAACTACCGGCAAAACATGTTTTGGAGATGGGACTCCATCGGTTTCCTCGCCGTTGACGGCCTTTCCCCTAGCGGTGTGTGCCTCCGTGCTGGCATGGGAACCGTAGGCAGGGGGCGGCCGGAGGCAGCGGGAGAACTGGAGCCCAATCCAGCAAATTGGAGCAAGCCCACAGATTTAGCCCACAGACTTGTGGATATCTAGGCGAACCAGCAGCGGGCAGACCGGTCAAGTCGTTTTGGGGAGACGGCAGGGCTGGCGCAAGGGCTGGCGACGCTTATTCAAAACTTTTTGAGGAATTTGAATGCCCAAACAGATCGTTATTGCCGAGCAGCATCGGGTTGCTGCCGTTTTTAGCGAAGATCGCATCGAGGAGGTGATTGTAGCGGCGGGGGCCCATCAAGTGGGCGATATTTTCATGGGGGTGGTCGAAAACATCCTGCCCAGCATTGATGCGGCGTTTGTCAACATTGGCGACAAAGAGCGCAACGGGTTTATTCACGTCAACGATTTGGGGCCTTTGCGGCTGCGGCGCTCGGCCAATGCGATCGCCGAGGCGTTGGCGCCCCAACAAAAGGTGTTGGTGCAGATCGTCAAGGAGCCGACGGGCAACAAGGGGCCGCGGCTGACGGGGGAAGTTTCGTTGCCAGGGCGCTACGTGGTGTTGTTGCCGTTTGGGCGGGGGGTCAACCTGTCGCGGCGGATCGAGAGCGAAGGGGAACGGAGCCGGTTGCGGGCGTTGGCGATTTTGATCAAGCCGGCGGGGATGGGTTTGTTGGTGCGCACCGAAGCCGAAGGGGTGACCGAAGCGGCGATCGTCAAGGATTTGGAATCGTTGCAGCAGCAGTGGGAATCCATTCAACTCGAAGCCGGGAGCATGCGGGGGCCGGCATTGCTGAGCCGTGATTTGGATTTTGCCCAAAAAGTATTGCGGGACACCTACGGGGCCGACGTAAACCGAATTGTCACGGATACGGCGGAAGGAACCCGTCGGGTCAAGCAATTTTTGTTGGCCTGGGGGGGGGGCAAAGTGCCGCCGGGGTTGACGGTGGATCACCACCGGGAAAAACTGCCGCTGCTGGAGTATTTTCGGGTGAATGCGGCGATCCGGGCGGCTTTGGAACCCCGGGTAGACCTGCCCAGCGGCGGCTACATCGTGATCGAGCCGACGGAAGCGCTGACGGTGGTTGATGTGAACTCCGGGTCGTTTACCAAATCCCAAACCTCCCGGGAAACGGTGTTGTGGACGAACTACGAAGCGGCGGTTGAGGTGGCCCGTCAAATTCGGTTGCGCAACATTGCCGGCGTGATCGTGGTGGATTTTATCGACATGGATTCCCGGGGCGATCGCTGCAATTGCTGGAAAAATTCGATCGGGCGTTGGAGGGGGACAAAGCGCGGCCGCAGATTGCCCAACTGACCGAACTGGGGTTGGTGGAGCTCACGCGGAAGCGGCAAGGTCAGAGCCTGTACGAATTGTTTGGCCACACCTGTCCGACCTGCAAAGGTTTGGGGGTGTTGCCGCGGCTGCCCGGGGAAGAAATCCCCACCGCCGAGACCTTGCCGCCCCGGCCCCTGTCGGCGGAATGGGACATCGACGTGTTGGAAGGGGAACCTGCGCCCTTGGTGGGAGGCACCGAGCCGAATTTGCCCTTTCACCCCAACTATTCCGAACAACGCAACGGCAACCGACGCGATCGCCGACGGGGGCGCGATCGGGTGCGGCGGCCCGAACCCAAGCCGGAGGTACGGGAAACCCGGGAACCGGAGGTGCGGGAAGCGCCGGAAGTGGTGCGTTATTCCGAAGCCGACATCGACGAATTGGGGTTGGAGGCCGAAGCCCCCATCATGGTGCGGGAGGAGATCGAGCGGGAGCCCGAGCCCATCGAAAAATCGGAACGACGGCGGGAGGGGAGCCGCCGCAGCGAGCCGCCGGAGGCGATCGTGGTCGAAATGACCCCAGAGGAGCAAGCCGTGTATGCCCACATGGGGATTTCGCCGCTGTATGTGGTGGGACGGGATCCCAAGGATGTGCGCAACGCCGTGATTTCGGTGGTGTTGCCGGGGATGGCCCCCGCTCCTTTGTCCACTCCGGCGGCAGCGCTGGCCAATGCTGAAACCGACGCCGAAGCCGACCTCGAAACCGATGACGAAATCAATGCCGAAGCCGATCCAGTAGCGAGCGTGGTGACAGCAGCCATCGCGCCGGAGCCGGAGAGCGTTGCCGAGCCCCTGCCTGAGTCCGTCGAGGCAGAGGAAAGCATCCCCGCGGCCCCGCCGGAGGTGTTGGAATCGCCGGTGGCTTCGCGGCGGCGGCGGGGAGGTCGCAGCTAGGCTGTGCGTTGCGCGGTGATCGGGGGCGGGGCGATCGGCGCGGCCATTGCCTATCGTCTCGCCGGTTTGGGTTGTGCCGTTTCGTTGCTAGAAGCGGCTATCCCCGGAGGCATCACGCCGGAGCAAAGCAGTGGGGCGGCGTTGGGGGTGCTGTTGGCCGCCAGCAGTGCGAAGGCAACCGGTGACTTGGCCGCGTTGCGGTTGGCGGGGTTGGCGCTATGGGATCGGTGGCTGCCGGAAATCGAGGCCCGCTCGGGCCAAAGGGTTCCCTACAACCAAGCCGGGGTCTGGCGTTTGTACGGTGCGCCCCCCAAAGCGTCCGAGCAAGCCAAATTGGAGCGGGCGATCGCCAGCGCCGGGCCGCCGGTTGGGAATTGCGGTGGGCAACCGAGTCCGAGCTGGGGTCCATGCTGCCGGGGTGGCAGGGGACGGCTGCTCTCTACAGCGGCGGCGATCGCCAGGTGGCTCCCCAGCCGTTGGTTGCGGCCCTGTTGCAGGCGGCGCGATCGTTGGGGGCGCGGATTGAAACCCAACATCGAATTGCCGATTTGGCGGAATTAAACGACTTCGATCGCGTTGTGGTGGCCGCAGGGCGGGGCAGTGCCGCCTTGCTGGGGGGAAAAAAGCGTTGCCGTTGCAGGCCGTGGGGGGGGCAAGCCCTGCGGGTGCATTGTCCCGCCGTCAAGTTGAAGCCGGTGGTGCGGCTGGATGGGGACATCAACGTCGTGCCTTTGGCCGATGGGGAATTTTGGGTGGGGGCGACCGTCGAGTTTCCGCCGGCGGTGTTGCCGCGGCCCGAAAAACGTGGCCGATTTGTTGGGGGCAGTCCGGCGGGCTTGCCCAGCTTTTGACGGAGCCGAAGTGCGGGAAACCTGGGTGGGGTATCGCCCGCGACCGGTGGGACGACCCGCGCCGGTGTTGGGGTTTTGGCCGGGGAGCGCTCGCCTGTTGGTGGCCACCGGTCATTACCGCAACGGTTTGTTGTTGGCCTTCATCACCGCCGAAATCATCGGCGATTTGGTGACCAAGGGGTACAGCGATCGCCCTTGGCACGCTTTGGCCCCATAAGATAGAGACATCCTGCAGCCGTACCCGACATGGTTTCCTTGGTGGATACCCACGTTCACGTTAATTTTCCCGAATTGGCAACCGACTTGGCCGCCGTACGCCAGCGGTGGCAAGCCAACGGGGTCATCCGCCTGGTGCATTCCTGCGTCTCCCCCGACGAATTTGCCACGTTGCAAGCCGTGGCCGATCGCTGCCCCGAAGTGGCCATCTCGGTGGGATTGCATCCCCTCAGCACCGGCGGTTTTTGGTCGGAAACCGTGGGCGATCGCATCCAAGACTTGGCCCAAAGCGACGACCGGGTGGTGGCGATCGGCGAAACCGGATTGGATTTTTACAAAGCCACCAACCAAGCGGAACAGATCGCCGCGTTTTCGCGCCAAATTGCGATCGCCCAGCCCTTGGATTTGCCCCTCATCATTCATTGCCGGGAGGCGGCGGCGGCCACCCGCGAAGTCCTGCAAGGTTTTCCGGGGGCAAAGGGGGTTTTGCACTGTTGGGCCGGCACCCCCGCCGAAACCGCCTGGTTTGTGGAAATGGGGTTTTACATTAGCTTCAGCGGCATCGTGACCTTCAAAAGCGCCAAGACCCTGCGGGAGTCCGCCGCCATGGTGCCGCGCGATCGCCTGCTGATCGAAACCGATTGTCCCTACTTGGCACCCGTTCCCCATCGCGGTCAGCGCAACGAACCCGCCTACGTGCGCTGGGTGGCAGAAACCCTGGCCCAAGTCCGTGGCGAAGACCTGGCCGAGCTGGCCGCCTACACCACCGCCAACGCCTACGCCCTCTTTCGGTTGGCAACCTAGCGCTGTGGCCCCGGGCCATCCACCGCCTCGGCCAGGGTCAAAACCGCTTCCCGCAACTCCGGCGCCGTCTCCCGTTGCAACAACAACCGGCAATAACCGGCCAACTCCCGATGGCGATCCGTCGGCAACCCCGCGATCGCCCACCGGGTCAACCGTTGCAGGGCGATCGCCCGCACCAACCCATTGGCATCGGTCAACTGGTCAAGGGTTGCCTCCCAAGCCCGTTCCGCCGACCGCCGCCGTTGCCGCCGACCGTAGCGCCCTACCCCCACCAAGGCGATCGCCAGGGCCAGGGTCTCCATCCCCTGCAGCGCCAGCCAGCCATCCCCCGTCCGCACCACCGCCAGCAAAACATAGATGCCAACCATCGCCGCCGCCGCCAGGGCCACCGTGGTCACCATGCGGGTCTCGGGGGCCGCCCGCCTCCCGATATAGCGGCCCGCCAACATCGGCCCCACGGCAATCCCTCCGATCGCCGCCAACACCAGTTGGGGATCGCTCCACAACCCCAACACCGCCAGCCCCGCCACCGGCCAAGATTGCCGCCAAGATTGCCGCCAAGATTGTCGCCAAGACCAGCGCGATCGCCCCGGCCGTGCCGCCGTTGGCACCACCATCAAGCGGGAAGGCCGCAACCGCAGCCCTTGCTCCTTTTCCACCTCCAGCCGCCCCGTGGGCTCAAGCACGTGCCAATTCATAGAGGGATGCCTGCTAAGGAGTCGCCGCCGCACCAGTCCGGGGAAACGCTTCGGTGACAAACCCCAACTCAAACAACTGCTGATACGCCTGCTTGCCCAACTCCCGCGTGGGCTGCTGGCTCCGAATCAACTGCACCAACAAGGGAATCGCCAACTCCGGCTGATTGTTCGCCCGGTAAATCACCGCCAGTTGGTAGGTGGCCTCATCCCGCGCCACCGCCGCCGCCAACGCTTGCTGCCGATGGCTGTCCGCAATCCGGTTGTCGATCCCGGCAAAACTCGTCGTCAATTCCTGATAAAAATTGGACAACTGATTGAACACCTGCCGCGCATCTTGCATTTTGGCAATGGCCGTGTCGTAGCGTTGGCGGCCCGCCGCCTCCATCGCCTCCGCCACCAAACGCTTGCCCCCGTCCACACTAAAAACGCTTCGGCTCAAAGCATTGGGGGTCACCGGCACTCGGGACGCATCGCTCGCCGGCACTTGGGCAGAAGCCCCCGTCGCCACCGCCAGCATCAAAAAGGATGGCAACAGACCGGCAACCAACTTATTCATAGAAATTCCAGAGTAGGGGGCCGCAAGACCAAAACAAACTGTCGTTACTGTAGCAAACCATCGCGCCAAGGCCGAACCTATGCTGAGGAAGCTTAAGAAACTGTGGCCCTTGGCATGATATGCTGCCCCATGTCCTTGTGTGCCGTCGTTTTGAAAATTTTGCCCCCAAAAAGCGAAGAACGTCGCGCTTCGGTTGCCCCCCCGTCCACAATTTTTGGTGCTTCTTCTTCTTTTGATGCTGCTTTTGCACAAAACCCTGGAAAAAGCCCCAAGGACTTGGGGGGAAAGCAGAGTTTGCCGAACTGAAGCAAACCCTGGTGGTGGGGACCCTAATCGCCGCCGTGGTGCTCACCGTTTTGGTTGCCCTCATCTGGAACCTCAAGGCCGGCTTGAGCTTTGGCTTGGGCGGTGCCGTCGGGGCCCTCTACCTGAGGCTGTTGGCCAAAAGCGTCGAGGGCACCCCAGGGGGCGGTTGGAGCTTGCCCCTCGGCTCGGCGCGGATGGTGGTTTTCATTGGTTTGATGGTGGTTGCCCTCAAAACCGAAGCCTTGGCGGTCTTGCCGACGTTTTTTGGCTTTCTGACCTACAAAGCATTTTTGCTTGCCTACGCCATTCGTTTGGCGAGCAAGCCCTAACCGGAATTTTAGGCTGTATTTTGGGCTATAGCGTATGATGTTTGCCGCAATTGAAGTCGGAAAGCACTTTTACTGGCAAGTGGGGAACCTCAAGCTCCACGGTCAAGTGCTGATTGTGAGTTGGGTGGTGATTGGCGTGCTGGCGATCGCCACGGCCTTGGCTTCCCGCAACCCGCAACGGGTGCCCGGGGGCTTTCAAAATTTGATGGAATACGCCCTGGAATTTGTCCAAGGCATTGCCAAAGAGCAGATTGGCGCCAAGGAATATCGGAATTGGACCCCGTTCGTCGGCAGCCTGTTTTTGTTTATCTTTGTCTCCAACTGGCTGGGGATTTTGGTGCCCTGGAAGCTGATTGAACTGCCGGAAGGGGAACTGGCCGCCCCCACCAACGACATCAACACCACGGTCGCGTTGGCTTTGACCGTATCGGTAACCTACTTTTGGGCAGGGCTAAGCCGGAAGGGTCTGCGGTACTTTGAGCGTTACGTGCAGCCTTTTCCGGTGATGTTGCCCCTGCTGGTGCTGGAAGACTTCACCAAACCCCTTTCCCTGAGCTTCCGTCTTTTCGGGAACATTTTGGCCGATGAACTGGTGGTGGCGGTATTGGTGCTGTTGGTGCCGCTGATTGTGCCCCTGCCCTTGATGGTGTTGGGTCTCTTTGCCAGCGCCATTCAAGCCCTGATTTTTGCCACCCTGGCCGCTTCCTACATTGGTGAGGCGATGGAAGATCACCACGAAGAGGAACACGGCGAAGCCCAACACGCCTAAAGGCTCTCCAGAGATGGCTTTGGGGATGGAAAAGCGGCCGGCAAAATCCCCCTAGAAAAATCCAGCGCGGGGGCCGTTTTAAGGAATAATTAAACTCGGCGGTTTGAACCCAAGCGCAGCCAAACCCTGGCGATCGCCAGAATCGGTGGCGCAAGGAAACGACAAAGAACTGCCAAAGAGCCGCTACCGCACCGACGCAGAACTGACAGGGGACTTGGTCAAAGCCATTGGTCAAACCATTGGTCAAAGCTATGCCGGAATCGTTCTATTTGCGTTGACCAGCGTTCTAAAAACGTTCTTTGCTTATACAAAATTTCTTCTGAGGAGAAACATCATCATGGATGCATCTACAGCTTCTGTATTCGCCGCCGCGTTGGCTGTGGGTCTGGCTTCGTTGGGCCCTGGTTTGGGTCAAGGCATGGCCGCCGCTCGCGCCGTGGAAGGGATTGCCCGTCAACCGGAAGCAGAGGGCAAAATCCGCGGCACGTTGCTGCTGAGCCTCGCTTTCATGGAAGCCTTGACAATTTACGGTCTGGTGGTAGCGCTGGTTCTGTTGTTCGCCAACCCCTTCGCCTAGCGGTATTTTCTAGCAGGGGCCAGGCCAAGATCCAAAACGAGGATTCATGGCTGAGCCCAAGGCTAGAACCAAGGCTAGAACCGTGAATTGGGCTGTTATTGGGCCTGTGGGCAAGACCCCGGTAGTCCAATAACCAGCAGTAAACTAGCCAGCAAAACCGGCTAAAAAACCGGCTAAAAAACCTGGTCAACCAACCGGCAATCCCAAAAACTTAGGTCCGGGACTCTTCTTCAGGAAGTTTTCTGGGGGAGGGCTTCCGACCTCGGTTCCAAGTTTTGACCGGCTTGGGTGCCGGTCGGCGCTTTGGAGAGTTGGGAAAGTTCTGGGCAGGCTGGGGGTAAAAGCCGCTCTGCCGAGAAAATGCCCCAGCGAGCAAGCCGCGATCGAGCAGCAACAGGCAAAAAGACAAAGCGGGCAAAAGCGAACAGCAGGCGACAGCAAGCAACAGCGAAAAAGCCAGCGAGGGCCAGAGGGTTCCCGCGGGCTGAGCGGTAAACATTGGGTCTAAGGCCGTATGACATTGACAGGGGTTGTGGGAGAATCGATTGGTTTGCTTTCGGGGCTAATTTTGGCGGCAGAGCAAGTTGCCGAGAAAGCAGCAGAAGAGAGCAGCGGTGGCTTGTTTGATTTGGATGCCACGTTGCCGGTGATTGCCATTCAGTTTTTGTTGTTGGTAGCGATCTTAAACGTCACCTTTTTCAAACCTCTGACCCAAGCCATCGACGAGCGGGACAATTACGTCCGGGGCAGCTTAGCCGAAGCCAAGGAGCGGCTGAGAAAATCGGAGGAATTGGCGCGGCAATACGGGCAAGAGTTGGCGGCGGCGCGCAGAGGAGCTCAAGATGCGCTGCTGCAGGCGCAGGCGGAAGCCAACAAACTCCGCAACCAGCAGATTGCGGCAGCCATGGCCGAAGGTCAAACCAAAGTCGATGCGGCCAAGGCTGAAATTGAGCAACAACGGCAAGCGGCGGCCGAGGTCTTGAACACCGAAGTCGAGGTGCTCAGCCAACAGATTCTCCGGAAATTGCTGGGGGATTTGGTGAACGCATGACCCGCAAAACAGGGAAAGAATGATGAGCATCCATTGGACAATTTTCGCCAGTGAACTCGCCAAGGAGTTGGCGGGGGAAGGGGGCCACCGGGGGTTTGGTCTAAACCCGAACATCCTTGAGACGAATTTGATCAACATCGTCATTATTCTAGGGGTGTTGATCTATGCCGGTCGCGGTCTGGTGGGCAACATTTTGCAGCAACGGCGCCAGACCATTGAAACGGCGATCGTCGATGCAGAATCTCGCCAGCAAGGTGCTTTGGCCGCTTTGGCCGAGCAGCAGCAAAAACTAGCCCAGACCCAAGTGGAGTGCGAGCGGTTGTTGGCGCAGGCCACCGAGGATGCCAAGCGGGCCCGGGAAGAAATCTTGGCGGAGGTCGATCGAGACATTGCCCGGTTGCGGGAGGCGGCGGAGCGGGAGATTGCTTCGGAGCAGCGCCGGGTAGGGGAACAGTTGCGCCGGCAAGCGGTGGAGCAGGCTTTGGCGAAGGTGGCGGCCCACCTGGAACGTGGGGTTGGTGCCGACGCTCAATACCAATTGTTGGATCGCAGCATTGCGGCATTGGAAAAGGGAGCAAGCTCGTGAAGAAGGTAGGGGCGACGTTGGTGGAGCCGTACGCCGAGGCGTTGATGGCTTTGGCGCAGGAGCAAAACTGTACCGACGGGGTAGCGGAGGATGCCCGGGGCATTTTGGCGGCGTTGACGGCAGAGCCGGATTTGCGGCGGGTGTTGGCCAGTCCTGTGGTCAAAGCCGAGGCGAAGAAGGCGCTGTTGCAGTCGGTGTTTCAGGGGCGGGTGCAGGGCTTGACCCAAACCTTTTTGTTGTTGTTGATCGATCGGCAGCGGATTGCCGTTTTGACCGAGATGCTGGAAGGCTTTTTGGTGCGGTTTCGGAAGTTGCGGGGCATTGCTTTGGCGGAGGTGACTTCGGCCTCGGCTTTGGACGAAGGTCGCACCGAGCAGTTGCGAGATCGCCTCAAAACGTTGACCGGCGCCCGCGATGTGGAGATGTCGATCCAGTTGGATCCGGATTTGATCGCCGGGTTTGTGGTCAAGGTGGAGTCGCAGGTACTGGATGCGAGTTTGCGGGGGCAGTTCCGCAACCTTAGTGGTCAGTTGTTGGCAGCGGTTTAGGCCTTGGTCTCGCGGCGGGGCAGGCAGTGAATTTGGGTACACAGGTAAACACGGAGAAGGAACATGGTCAGCATCCGGCCGGATGAAATCAGCAGCATCATCAAGCAGCAGATAGAGCAATACAGCCAAGAGTTGGCGGTGTCCAACGTGGGGACGGTGTTGCAGGTGGGCGATGGCATTGCGCGGGTGTACGGTCTGCAAAATGCGATGGCCAGTGAGCTGCTGGAATTTGAAGACGGCAGCTTTGGCATTGCCCTGAACCTGGAAGAAGACAACATCGGGGTGGTGTTGATGGGTTCGGGTCGCAACATTGCGGAAGGCAGTTCGGTGAAGGCGACGGGCCGCATTGCCCAGGTGCCGATTGGGGATGGTTTTTTGGGTCGGGTGGTGGATGCCCTGGGTCAGCCCATCGACGGCAAGGGGGACATCACCGCTACGGAATCGCGGTTGATTGAATCGCCGGCTCCGGGGATCATCGCCCGCAAGTCGGTGTGCGAACCGCTGCAAACCGGGATTACGGCGATCGATGCCATGATTCCCATCGGTCGGGGTCAGCGGGAGTTGATCATCGGCGATCGCCAGACGGGCAAAACGTCGGTGGCGGTGGATACCATCCTGAACCAGAAGGGCGAGGATTGCATTTGCGTGTACGTGGCGATCGGGCAAAAGGCTTCGACGGTGGCCAACGTGGTGAACGTGCTGCGGGAGCGGGGTGCGTTGGAATACACGATTGTGGTGGCAGCCAACGCCAGCGATCCGGCGCCGTTGCAGTATTTGGCACCCTATACCGGCGCGTGTTTGGCCGAGTACTTCATGTACAAGGGCAAGGCGACCTTGGTGGTCTACGACGATTTGTCGAAGCAGGCGCAGGCCTACCGTCAGATGTCGTTGCTCCTGCGGCGGCCGCCGGGTCGGGAAGCCTATCCGGGGGATGTGTTCTACTTGCACTCGCGGTTGTTGGAGCGGGCGGCCAAGTTGAACGACGAACTGGGGGGCGGTTCCATGACGGCGTTGCCGATCATCGAAACCCAAGCCGGAGACGTTTCGGCCTACATTCCCACCAACGTGATTTCGATTACGGACGGTCAAATTTTCCTGCAAACCAGCTTGTTCAACTCGGGGGTGCGCCGGCGATCAACCCGGGGATTTCGGTGTCGCGGGTCGGTTCGGCGGCTCAAATCAAGGCCATGAAACAGGTGGCGGGCAAGCTGAAGCTGGAATTGGCCCAGTTTGACGAATTGGCGGCTTTTTCGCAGTTTGCTTCGGACTTGGACAAGGCCACCCAATTGCAGTTGGAGCGGGGTCGGCGGTTGCGGGAAATTTTGAAGCAGCCTCAGTTCTCGCCGATTTCGGTGACCGAACAGGTGGCGCTGATTTACACGGCGACCAACGGTTTCTTGGACGATGTGCCGGTGGACAAGGTGTTGGAGTTTACGACCGGTTTGCGGCGCTACCTGAACACCAACAAACCCAAGTTCATCGAGTTGGTGAAGCAAGAGAAGAAGTTGGGGGATGAAGCCACCAACTTGCTGAAAGAGGCGATCGCCGAGTACAAGCAAACGATGATGGCGGCGGCTTAGTCTTTGCGAAAAGCGAACCGACGCTACGTTTAGGGCCCCCCAGGGGGCTCTTTTGATTGGCCTTGAATGAATTTTTGATCGTCGCCCCCCGTCACAAATAGGCCATGGGGTCGGTGGGTTCGCCGCCAACCCGAACCTCGAAGTGGAGGTGGGGCCCCGTGGAGAAGCCCGTAGAACCAACGGTGGCGATCGCCTGGCCGGTGCGAACGGTATCGCCTTCGCGCACCAGCAAATCCTCGGCATGGGCGTAGAGGGTGGTGAGGCCATCCCCCCGGTCGATAATCACTGTATTGCCGTAGCCGCCGTACCAATCGGCGTAGATCACCGTGCCGTCATGGGTGGCGTAAATGGGGGTGCCGTAATCGGCCGCGAAGTCAATGCCGCTGTGGAGGCGCTGGGTACCCAAAATGGGGTGGGTTCGCCAACCAAAGCCGCTGCTGATGGGAGCCACCATCGGGTAGATCAGACCGCCGGGCCCCGGCGTCAACATGGTAAGGTCGCTGCTCCGGGCCAAAATGTAGCGGGTGATGGCCCGCGAATCTTCCTGCAGGCGCTGCTCGGCCAGGGCCAAACCCTGACGATCTTGGCGCAGGCGCGTGACCGTTTGTTGCTGTCCTTGGCGCTCCGCTTCGTAACCGGCCTGCTGATGGGCCAACTGTTGATCGATCAAAGCCAGTTCGTTGCGGGCGATCGCCACCTGTTGCCGCTGGGTTGTCATTTTGGTCACCGTGCTCTGGAGTTTGCGCAGCAGCAGCGATCGCGTTCGTAGAGACGGGTCAATTGGCGGCGACGGCGGGCCCATTCCTCGACATCGCGGCTGCTGAGGAGAGCCACCCACCAACGCTCGGGGGGGTGACGTTGTAGGTAGCGAAGACGGGGCAAAGCCACCTGTTGTTGGGCGGTCAACTCTGCCTCGGCGGTTTGCAACGTTTGTTCGGCTGCCGTAAGTTGGGCTTGGGCTTGGGCCAGTTTTTGACGGTTGGCAGCCCTTTGGGACTCGGTAACTTGCACCCGTTGTTGCAGGGCCGACAGGCGGTTGGCGGCAGGCCCCACCAAGCGATCGAGTTGTTGCTTTTGGTAGTTCAACAATTCCTGCTGGGTTTGCAACAGTCGTTGGTATTCCTGCACATTGTTCAAGGGATCCGCATTGGCCGGTAGTCCCCCCATCCAACACAACAATCCCAAAACCAGCGCCAACCAAACCATCCCCGACCTCTTTGGAATCGCCGGCATTTTAGCACCGATTCTAAAAAGCGGTCGCGATGAAATGGCCTGTGGCTATCGGTTTCGATCCCGGTACCCTTGATGATGTAGCTGTAAATAACTTGCTTAGGAAGGAGTGCAGGGGTGAAATCCCTGACTGGGGCGCAGCCCCCAAAACCCCTTTTCTTTCGATGTCCGAATCTACCCAAACATAGCTCTAAAAAGAATTTGCCCTTTGGCTCGCGACAAAACCGCAATCCATATCGAATTCATGGGGTTCTTGGCGCAGATACCACCGGAAAGAGACCGATTCCGGTAAGATGAAACGACATCCAAAATTAAAAAGCATGGCCAACAGAAAGAGTCCCGCGTTGCAAGCGCGCACCAAAGCAAAACCTGACCTTGAGCCCGCAAGCAGTCCGGAAATCGAACCTGTGGAGATTGCCCAACAAGCAGCAGGCGAAATGCCGGGCAACGAAACTGCCGAAGCAAGCGATGAAGATGATTGGATGGGTGGAGAAACGCCGCGCAAATCGAAAAAACTGGGCCGCCCTTCCCTGCGGGATCGTACCGAATCTGCAGATGGGGCAATCCCCAAACCTTTGACCGGTCGTGCACTTCTGCAAAAACTGAAGGAGTGCCGACAGATGCCAATTCGGGAACAGGCTAGGCTTTGCGGCTATTTGTCCCGCGCCAAAGGACAAAGCGGTGGCCATGAAAAAGCCAACTTGGTGGATTTCTATCAAGCACAGGTGGAAGCCCGGGGCTTTATCCTCGAACCCAAAACCAACGCGATCGCCGGGGGCGGGAACCTTCCAACCGGGTAACGGTGCACAAGAACGGGCAAATTGTGATTGGCGTGGCCTACACCCAATG
>JAAUUG010000030.1 GCA_012031195.1 Oscillatoriales cyanobacterium SM2_1_8 | reverse complement strand
TCCACCCATTCCCCCCAAACTCGTGCCCCACCCCCAAGCCCCCCCGTTTTGTTCGGGTGATTTTGGATGGACGCAACGGGACAGGCTCCCCGGTGTTGACCCCGGCGATCGCCCAAACCCTGCAGGAGTTGTTGGCGGGGGTGGTGCGTTACGGTACCGGCCGCGATGCCCAAATGCCCGGGGCGATCGGCAAAACGGGGACGACCGATGCCAACCGCGATCTGTGGTTTGTGGGCAGCCTGGTGCCCCAACAGTGGACCGCTGCCGTTTGGCTGGGCAACGATGAAGGGGTTACCGCCGGCAGCAGCGCGATCGCCGCCATGACCTGGGGCACCCTCATGCAAACCGCCACCCCCTAAACGGGAAATCAAGGAATGGGCTCAGAAGTTTCCGCCTTGGGCTCCGGTTCCGATAGGGTCAATTCCAACTGGGAAACATTGGGATCAAAATGCCGCAGACCGCGAATCGGCAAATTGGCAATCACCACGGTCGATCGCCGATCGCTTTCCAGACCGAACTCGACCGCTTCCTCGTCGATTTCCACATACTTGGCGATCGCCGCCAAAATATCCTGCCGCATCTGGGCCACCAGTTGGGGGGTCAACGCCACCCGATCGTGGGCCAAAATGAACTTCAGTCGCTGCTTGACCCGATCGCGGCTTTCCAGTTTGCCGCCAAACAGTCGTTCCAACAAATCGGCGATCGCATTGGTCATAACAAACTTGAGCTCAGGGTGGCGTAGGGTTAACGTTTGGCGGTGAGGGTTTTCCACAAACGGGCCAAAAACGAACGGTTGGCCTCGTCCAAATCCAAAAAGGGAATGTCTTGTCCTTCCAAGCGGCCGGCAATGTTTTGATAGGCTCTGCCCGCGAGGCTGGGTTTTTCGGCCAGCACCAACGGTTCCCCCCGGTTCGTCGAAACGATCACCTGTTCATCGTCGGGAATGACCCCCAACAACTTCACCGACAAAATTTCCAACACATCTTCCACGCTCATCATGTCGTTGGACTTCACCATCGCCGGGCGCAACCGGTTCACAATGAGCTTGATGTCGCGGATGCGGTGGGACTCCAACAACCCAATCACCCGATCGGCATCCCGCACCGCCGAAATTTCCGGCGTGGTGACAATGATGGCCTCCTTGGCCCCGGCGATCGCATTCTGAAAACCCGTTTCAATTCCCGCCGGACTGTCCACCAACACATAGTGAAAATGATGGCTGAGCACTTCCACCAGTTTGGTCATGGCCACGGCAGTAATGGCGGTTTTGTTGCGGGTTTGCGGCGCCGCCAACAACGATAAATTGGGTTGCCGTTTGTCCTTCACCAACGCCTGATCGAGCTTGCATTCCCGATTCAGCACATCCAGGGAGGTGTACACCACCCGACTTTCCAGCCCCAACAGCAAATCCAAATTGCGCAGACCGAAATCCGCATCCACCAACACCACCTTGCGCCCGAGGCGGGCCAGCGCCATGCCCAAATTGGCGGTAGACGTGGTTTTGCCCACGCCCCCTTTGCCCGAAGTAACCACAACAATCCGACTCATAACGTAAGGTAAAGCGCAAAACAAGGCTTAGGTGGGCTGGGCTTTTTGGGAGGATGGCACCAAATAGGTCGCCGCATCAACGATGCAGATTTTGCCGGAACCCCGACGGTCTACATAGGCTACTTCCGGCACATATTTGCCGCTGGGGGTCTCCACCCGCGCCACAAAATCCCCGATCCGCAACAGGGTGGCCGCCATGTGCAACGCCGCAATGGTGCTGGCCCCGTCCCCATGGCAGCCCGCCCGCGCACTTCCCTGCAATTTCCCCCACACCACGATATCGCCCCCGGCAATGACTTCCGCCCCCCGGTTCACATCCCCCACCAAAATCACGTCCCCCCCGTGCCGCACTTCGCTGCCCGATCGCAAAGTGGTTTTGAGGTACAACGGTGCCGGTTTTGGGGGGCGACTCGCCCCGGCTTTTTCCCCCTGAACCACGCTATACCCCGCCGTGGCCGCCGCGATCGCCGTCTGCCGCCGTTGGGTTGCTACCGTCTGCCAGTTCAGGTGCGCGGCGGTGAAGATTTCCGCCAAATCCTGCAACTGCCGCCCGTCCAACAGGCGATCGCCCCCTGCACGCACACCGTCATCCCTTGCGGATAGGCTGCCACCGCCAGCATTTGGGCCAACTGGGTCAACATTTCTTGCCAGATGGTGACCTCATCCCCCGGCACTTCGTCCCAAACCTCCGGATTCTCCAAGCCTTCGGGGTTTTCTGAACTTTCTGGGGGGAGTCGCTGAAAATGCTCTTCTTTGGGCAAAAATACCTGCAACACCCCTTCCTGCACCGCCAGCATGATCCGCACAATCGGCGGCGGTGGCGGCGGCAAAATCGGTTGATCGGGCGGGGCCGCCAACAACGAGATCAATTGGGCCGTGTTGGTCAACGGCGGCAACGCGACCCCCGTTTCCGCCAATTCCTCCCCCAACAACCCCGGAAAACTTTCCTGCGGCAGCGTTACCCGCAACCCCGCTGGGGCGATCGCCCCGGAATCAATCGCCCCAGACTCAGAGGACTCGGGAGCCGTTGCCGATGCCACCCCTTCCCCACTCGCCGGCTCCGGCAACACCTCATTCTGCAACACGATGGGGTCAGACGGCACTTCCATGGGTCAACGCCCCTTGTCTTTTTCTTTGCCGTCCTCGTTCCCCGGCTCCACAATCCGTTGGAACAGGTAGCCGGTGCCCCGCGCCGTCAAAATCAATTCGGGATTGCTGGGGTCCTCTTCGAGTTTCGCCCGCAGCCGGGAAATGTGCACATCCACCACCCGCGTATCCACATGGCGCTCCGGCGTGTAGCCCCACACCTCTTGCAAAATGTCCGCCCGCGAAAACGCTTCCCCCGATCGCCCCACCAACAATTCCAACAAACTAAACTCCATCCCCGTGAGCCGAATCCGCTCTTCGCCCTTGTAGACCTGCCGTTTGTTGGTATCGATGCGCAGGTTGCCGACATGGATCACCCCCGAACTGGGAATGCCCGTGACCCCGTTGCGATCGAACCGCCGCAGCACTGATCGAATCCGCGCTTCCAATTCCTTGGGCGAAAAGGGCTTCACGACGTAATCGTCGGCCCCCAACTCCAACCCCGTAATCCGGTCGGCCACATCCCCCAGGGCCGTCAACATAATGATCGGAATGTCCGATTCCTTGCGCAATTCTTGGCAAACCCCGTACCCATCCAATTTGGGCATCATCACGTCCAAGACCACCAGGTCTGGCCCTTCGTGGTGGAACATGGAGATGGCTTCTTCGCCATCGGCGGCCGTGACCACTTCGTACCCGATCATCGACAATCGCGTTTCCAAAATGCGCCGGATGCTGGCTTCGTCATCGACCACCAGGATTTTTTCTTTCCGCGCATCGGGTAGAGTTGCTACTGCTCGCACACGCCCGTTCCGTTGAGTTGGTTGAGTTGCCTGCAGAGAGGCTACCATCAGCCCTCTGGCTTTCCTATTCTAAGAAATAAGGGTTCGTCCCAACCTCCCCGTTGCGATTCTTTACGATTTCTTTCGGAATGCTACGGCTAGAATGGGAAGGAATTGCCAGCCATTTTGCCGCAACCCTATGACGGAACCGAAGCCCACATCGCCCGCGGACAACCCGCCGGTGACGGAACCTACCCTGACGCCGCAGACGGCCGACCCGACGTTTGGTTTTAACAGTTATGCCGAGCGGTTGAACGGCCGGGCGGCCATGGTTGGCTTTTTGCTGGTGCTGGCGATTGAGTTGCTGACCGGCAAAGGTTTGTTGGGGTGGGTTGGCCTCATTGATGTGACTTGATGATCCCCAACCGCGAATTGTGGGTGGCGGCGTTGATTTGCCTGGTTTTGGATCGTCTGACCAAGCTGGCCGCGATCCGTTGGTTGCAGCCGTTGGCCACGGTGCCGTTGTGGCCGGACGTGTTGCACCTTACCTACGTGACCAATACCGGGGCGGCGTTTAGTTTGTTTGCGGGAGCCGCCAACTGGCTGCGGTGGGTCTCGTTGGCGGTGTGTGCGGTGTTGGTGGGGGTGGGGCTGCGGGCTCGGAACCTCAGCCGGTGGGAGGGTTGGGGTTACGGTTGTTTGTTGGGGGGGCGGCGGGCAACGGGGTCGATCGCTTTGTGTGGGGGTACGTGGTGGATTTTGTGGACGTGCGGGCGATTCGGTTTCCGGTGTTTAATGTGGCCGATGTGGCGATTGATGTGGGGTTGGTGTGTTTGATCGTGGCCTATTGGCGGGGCAGCAAGGGGTAGACCGGGGGCACCTGTTGACGGAACAGCCCAACCCCCGCAGCACCGATTTGGATTTGTTGTCCCCCCTGGAATTTGTGGATTTGTGCCAAGCCGAAGATGAGCAGGCGCTGCAGGCGTTGGTGCCGTTGCGGGAGGACTTGGCCCGGGCGATCGCCCTGGTGGCGGCGGTTTTGGGAGCTGGTGGCCGGTTGTTTTATGTGGGGGCAGGCACCAGCGGTCGGCTGGGGGTGTTGGATGCGGCGGAGTGTCCCCCCACCTTTTGCACGCCGCCAGATATGGTTCAGGGCATCCTCGCGGGGGGAGTGCCGGCTTTGGTGCGCAGTTCCGAAGCCCTGGAAGATCGCTACGAAGATGGGGCCCGGGCGGTGGCGATGGTGACGGCCCGGGATGCGGTGATGGGGATTGCGGCGGGGGGCACCACCCCCTACGTGTTGGGCGCTTTGGCCGCAGCCCGTAGCCAGGGGGCGCGAACCCTGTTTTTGGCCTGTGTGCCCCGGGAACAGGCCCCCTGTCTGTGCGATGTGGATTTGCGGCCGTTGGTGGGCCCCGAAATTTTGACCGGCTCCACCCGGCTGAAGGCGGGCACCGTGACCAAGCTGATCCTGAACCGGATTTCCACGGGGGCGATGGTGGCCCTGGGCAAGGTCTACGGCAACCGGATGGTGGAGGTGGCGGTCACCAATGCCAAATTGCGCGATCGCGCCGAACGGGTGTTGATGGATTTGGGGCCGGTTTCGCGGGAGGTGGCGGCCCAGACCCTCCGGGCGGCGGGCGATCGGGTGAAGGTTGGGTTGTTGATGATTTGGACCGGGCGATCGCCGGACGAATGCGAAGCGAGTTTGGCGGCGGTGGCGGGAAACCTCCGGCTGGCGCGGCAACGGTGGGAAGAGGGCCAGTGTTAGGATAAAAACCCGAGGGGAGAGAATGCCGTGGTTTTTGCCTTGCGAGCGGCCGTGCAGGCCCTGCAGCCGGATTTGGTGGCCTGGCGCCGGGATTTTCATCGTTACCCAGAACTGGGGTTTCGGGAGCATCGCACGGCGCAACAAATTGCCGATCGCCTGGCCCTGTGGGGCATTCCCCATCGCACTGGTGTGGCCGAAACGGGGATCGTGGCGGAAATTGCGGGCACCAAACCGGTTCCCCAGCCCAAGGTGTTGGCCCTGCGGGCAGACATGGATGCCCTGCCCATCCAAGAAGACAACCCGGACATTGTTTACTCTTCCCTGCAAGCGGGGTTGATGCACGCCTGCGGCCACGATGGCCATGTGGCGATCGCCCTGGGCACCGCCCAATACTTATGGGCCCATCGCGAACAATTCGGCGGCACGGTCAAAATTTTGTTTCAGCCGGCGGAGGAAGGCCCTGGCGGGGCCCAACCCATGATCGCCGCAGGGGTGTTGCCACGATCCCCCGGTGGACGGCATTTTGGGGTTGCACCTGTGGAACAACCTGCCCTTGGGCACCGTGGGGGTGCGATCGGGGCCCTCATGGCGGCGGTCGAGACCTTTGAATGCGAAATTCTGGGCAAAGGTGGCCACGGGGCCATCCCCCAACAAACCGTGGATGCCATCGTGGTGGGTTCCCAAGTCGTGATGGCCCTGCAGGCGATCGTCTCCCGCAACGTGGATCCCCTCCAAGCCGCCGTGATCACCGTGGGTTCCTTTCACGCCGGCACCGCCTGCAACGTGATTGCCGGCCAAGCCAAACTCCAGGGCACGGTGCGCTATTTCGATCCCCAATTGGCCGATGTGCTGGGCCGGCGCATCGAAGAAATCGTCGCCGGTGTGTGCGCCGCCATGGGGCCCGCTATCGCCTGGACTACCGCAAACTGTACCCCGCCACCGTCAACGATCCGGCGAT
The DNA here is from genome assembly GCA_012031195.1 of Oscillatoriales cyanobacterium SM2_1_8. Lineage (GTDB taxonomy): Bacteria > Cyanobacteriota > Cyanobacteriia > Pseudanabaenales > Pseudanabaenaceae > UBA8156. The sequence goes on along the minus strand of JAAUUG010000030.1, from coordinate 9,826 downwards.
GGCCGACCTGGTGCGATCGGTCGCCCTGGCGGTGGTGGAGACCCCCCTGGGGGTGGTGCCGGAATGCCAAACCATGGGGGGCGAAGACATGTCGTACTTTTTGCAGGCGGTGCCGGGTTGCTACTTCTTCTTGGGATCGGCGAAAGCACCCCGCACCTATCCCCACCACCATCCCCGCTTCGATTTTGATGAAACCGCCCTCGCCGCTGGGGTGGAGATTTTCGTGCGCTGCGTGGAACGGTTTTGCGGCTGAGCCTAACCGATGGGAGGTGAGTTCGACCATAGAAAACCCGCTCCCGGTCTTGGGCTCTCCCTCACCTCAGCCCTCTCCCTCCTTCGGCAGGCGCAGAAACCGGGGAGAGGGAGCTAGAATACCTCTCCATTCCCCTTCTCCCGGCTTGGGAGAAGGGGTTAGGGGATGAGGGCAAATCAAGAAATCTTGACAGAGAAAGGTTGGTAGCGAAATCCGCTCCGTCGAACTCACATCTATTGAGGTTTGTACACGTCGGGCCACACCGAAGCACCGTGCTCCACCACGTCAATGCCTGCTTCATCGGCTTCAGCACTAACCCGGAGTAAATTTTGGGACTTGAGCAACCCAAACAGGATGGTGGCCGCCAACGTCGTAAACAGGGCGATCGCCGCCAGACCCAGCACCTGGACGAGCAACAGGGAGGGATCGCCGCTGGTCAGCAGGCCGCCTTTGCCCCCGGTCAACCCCGGCATGGCCAGCAACCCCACCGCCACCGTCCCCAAAATGCCGCAGGCACCGTGGACGCTGAAGGCCCCCACCGGATCGTCAATGCGCTGCGCCTCGATGAAATCCGCCGAGACAATCACCAACACCCCGGCGATCGCCCCCACCAACACCGCCGCCCACGGCATCATGTAGGCGCAACCGGCGGTGATGGCCACCAATCCGGCGATCGAGCCGTTCAACGAAACAAACAGGTGCCAGGTGCGAATGCGCTGAAACACGTACACCAAAGCGGAGATCGCTCCGGCGGCCGCCGCCAACGTGGTGTTGATGACAATCAACCCCAACAAACCCGAATTTCCGGCACTCAGGGCCGATCCGGCATTGAAACCGTACCAGCCAAACCACAGGATCATGGCCCCCAACGTCGCCAAACTCATGTTGTGGCCGGGGGGCAGGGCATCCCACACCCGTTTGGCCCGAGGGCCCAAAAACGCCGCCCCCACCAAAGCCGTGATCCCTCCCACCGTGTGCACCACCGCGCTCCCGGCAAAATCCCGAAAACCAATCTGGGCAAGCCACCCCTCCGTATTCCAAACCCAATGGGCCACCAATGGGTAGATGAGGGCACCCATTACCACGCTGTATACCAAATCACCAACAAAATTGGTGCGCTCTGCCATGGCGCCGGTCACAATGGTGCTGGCCGTGGCCGCAAAGGCAAAATGAAAGAAAAACAACACAAAGGTGGGCAAAGGAGAGTCTATGCCCGCCATCCCCAAGCCGTAGCTCACCGCCCCCGTTGCCCCCACCTGCACGGCTCCCCCCAAAAAGAAGCCGTCGGTGCCCAGAATTCCCCCCCAACTCTCGCCAAATGCCAACCCGAACCCCACGACCCAAAAGGCGATCGCCGTGATCGCCGCATCAATAAAATTTTCTAACAGGCAGTTGATGGCCGCGGTTTGCCGCACCAATCCTGCTTCCAGCATGGCAAATCCCGTCTGCATGAAGAAGACCAAAATGCCTGACATCAAGACCCAGATCGCATCAAGGCTTGTGGCACTCGCGGCATCCTGGGCAAAAGCTGGAGAAATCGCTACCCCCCCAACACCCAAGCGCTCCGAGCAAGAGCGCATATCCCCTTTTTCGTTTCATTCAACCCTTTTCCTGCGACCAATCTTTGTCCCAAAGCTCAGCTCCAACTTCCTTCCCGCCTGACGCCAAGGGATGGGTCAACGTTCGGAGGCGCTGCTACCGCCGGCGCACCCGTACCCCTCGGTACCAAACAAAATCCCCTTCGTCTTTGCCTGCGGTATCCCCTGCAGCCGCTGTCTCGGTACCGGCGTTGCTTGACCCAGAGGTGTCCTCCGTAGCGGGTTGTGGCGGTGCCGCTGGAGCTACGGGCTGCGGGAGCAACTCGGCAATGTGACGCAACGGCTCTGGGTTGAGGATGCCACCCAAGATAGACATGAGACGGACGGCAGAGGTCAACAGGTTGCCGCGGGATAGTTTGGGCAGCACATCGGCGGCCCCGCGTCGCAATGCCCAACGCCGTTGCAGTTCGCCAACCGTGTCTTGCCGGGGATGCACCAAAACAACCTTCAGTTCCGGGCAATGGCGACGGCACCAAATGCACACCTCCCCCGCCATCAACACATCCGAGCCCGGCGCTTTGGCCTCCATCCCCAGCACCAACAAAGCCGGCAACGGCTGCTGACGGGCCACACATTCCTCAAGTTGCCGCAACAAGCGAAACGGATCGCGCTCCCAGTCCACGGCGTATTGGGTGGGCACCCCCTGGGCCGCCAAAATGGCCTGCCAAATGCGACCTTCCTCCTCCGGCAAGTGGGTCACCGCTACCAAGTCCCCGACCTTGGCGGCGCGATCGCCCCCCACCGATTTCCATTGAAAATTCTCCTGTTTTTATGGATGCAGGCTTGCGGCCAGGAACGGGTTCGAGGTCCTTGGCGTGCGCATCCATAGCGTTGACCCTTGGCGTAGCAAGCATGACTTGTACCTAGACTTTGCCAAGGGAATTGTCGGGGTTTTGCCCCAGCCATTCTGTAATCTCTGCAACGAACCCACCGAATCGCCCCAAGTTCGGGAAACCCTACCCTCGAAAAATTGGCGGGGGCTGGGCTCCCTGCTAAATTAGCACTCGAAGGTGTGAAGTGCTAATTCAACGAGGTATTTATGGCAACTGTTACCCTAAATGCAGGCACCCTCAAGCCCTTGGGCGATCGCATTCTGGTGAAAATCACCGAAGCGGAAGAGAAAACCGCCGGGGGGATTTTTCTGCCCGATACGGCCAAAGAGAAGCCCCAGGTGGGAGAAGTGATGGCTGTGGGCCGTGGCAAGCTCAACGAGGACGGTACCCTTCAGCCCCTGGATGTGAAAGTGGGCGATCGCGTTTTCTATTCAAAATATGCCGGCACCGAAATCAAGGTGGGCGGTGTGGATCATGTGCTGGTGACCGAGCGCGACATTTTGGCGGTGCTTCCGTAAACCTCCATCCTGATTCCAAGTCACTGTAAAAAATCTTAGGGAGTTTTGACGATTATGGCAAAGCAAGTCATTTACCGGGAAGAAGCCCGGCGGGCCTTGGAGCGGGGCATCGATGCCTTGGCGGAGGCGGTGGCGGTGACGTTGGGGCCCAAGGGGCGCAACGTGGTGTTGGAGAAGAAGTTTGGGGCGCCCCAGATCATCAACGATGGGGTAACCATCGCCAAGGAAATTGAACTGGAAGATCACGTCGAAAACACCGGGGTTTCGTTGATTCGGCAGGCGGCCTCGAAGACGAACGATGCGGCGGGCGACGGCACCACCACGGCGACGGTGTTGGCCCGGGCGATCGTGAAGGAAGGTTTGCGCAACGTGGCGGCGGGGGCCAACGCCATTGCCCTGAAGCGGGGAATTGACAAGGCGACGGCGTTCTTGGTGGACAAAATCAAGGAGCACGCCAAGCCGGTGAGCGATTCCAAGGCGATCGCCCAGGTGGCGGCGATTTCGGCGGGCAACGATGAGGCCGTGGGGCAAATGATTGCCGAAGCCATGGACAAGGTGGGCAAGGAGGGGGTGATTTCCCTGGAGGAAGGGAAATCGATGACCACCGAAGTGGAAGTGACGGAGGGGATGCGGTTTGACAAGGGTTACATTTCCCCCTATTTCGTCACCGACAGCGATCGCATGGAGGCGGTGTTGGAAGATGCCTACGTGTTGATCACGGACAAGAAAATCACCCTGATCCAGGACTTGGTGGCGGTGCTGGAACAAACGGCGCGGTCGGGGCGGCCCTGTTGATCCTCGCCGAAGACATTGAGAAGGAAGCCTTGGCCACCCTGGTGGTGAACAAGATGCGGGGGGTGTTGAACGTGGCGGCCTGTAAGGCCCCTGGGTTTGGCGATCGCCGCAAAGCGATGTTGGAAGACATGGCGGTGTTGACCGGCGGGCAAGTGATCAGCGAAGACCTGGGGTTGAAGTTGGATGCGGTGAAGTTGGAATCGTTGGGCCGGGTGCGGCGAGCGGTGCTGACCAAAGACCACACGACCTTGGTGGCGGAGGGCCACGAGAAGGAAGTGAAAATCCGCTGCGAACAGATTCGCAAGGCGATCGAGGAAACGGATTCTTCCTACGACAAGGAAAAGCTGCAGGAGCGTTTGGCCAAGCTCTCCGGCGGTGTGGCGGTGATCAAAGTGGGGGCCGCCACCGAAACCGAAATGAAGGATCGGAAGTTGCGGCTGGAGGATGCCATCAACGCCACGCGGGCGGCGGTGGAAGAGGGGATCGTGCCGGGGGGGGGCACCACCCTGGTGCATTTGGCGCCCCAATTGGAAACCTGGGCCAAGGCCAACCTCAGCGGGGAAGAACTGACGGGGGCCCTGATTGTGAAGGAAGCGTTGGCGGCTCCTTTGTCCCGCATTGCCCAAAATGCCGGCAAGAACGGGGCGGTGGTGGTCGAGTACGTCAAGGAAAAAGACTTTGACATCGGCTACGATGCGGCCAACGATCGCTTTGTGAACCTGTTGGAAGCGGGGATTGTCGATCCAGCGAAGGTGACCCGGTCGGCGCTGCAAAATGCGGCTTCGATCGCCTCGATGGTGTTGACCACGGAATGCATCGTGGTGGACAAACCGGAACCGAAGAAAGCGGCACCGGCTGGCGGCGGCATGGGCGGCGGTGACTTCGACTACTAAATTCGGTTCTCCCTGCGTTTAACCCAGAAGGCTGCCCCATCGGAAGGGGCGGCCTTTTTGGCATGAATTCCATGGCAGCAAACCCGCTTCGGCCCCTGATTTTGCCCTCTCCCTCCTGCGGCAGGCTCGGGAAGAGGGCGTAAACACACCTCTGGTTCCCCTTCTCCCTGCTTGGGAGAAGGGGTTAGGGGATGAGGGCCACACAAGCTATCTTGACGGGGCAAGACTTGCCGCCGCCCTCACTTCTTTTTGGCGCTTTGGCCGTAGGATAAGGGTCGCAACCAGGGGAAACGGGGATGACAGCCCAAAATCTTGACGGCAAGGCAATCGCCCAACGGTTGCAGGGGGAGATGGCCGCCTGGGTGCAAGCCCATCGCGAAACGGTCGGGCGATCGCCAGGGTTGGCGGTATTTTTGGTGGGGGACGATCCCGCCAGCGCGGCCTACGTCGCCAACAAAGAGCGGGCCTGTGCCAAGGTAGGCATTGCCGCCACTGGGCAAAATTTGGGGCGGAGCATCCCAAGGGAAGTGCAGGCCGCGATCGCCGCCGCCAACGCCGATCCTGCCGTGGATGGGATTTTGTTGCAACTGCCGGTACCGCCCCACCTGGACAGCATTGCCTTGTTGAATGCGATCGCCCCGGCCAAGGACGCCGACGGGTTGCACCCCGAAAACCTGGGGAAATTGGTGCGGGGGGAACCGGGTTTGCGGAGTTGCACCCCCGCCGGCACGATGTACCTGTTGCAGCAAACCGGGGTTCCGATCGCCGGACTCAAGGCGGTGGTGATTGGCCGGAGCATTTTGGTGGGCAAGCCTTTGGCGTTGATGTTGTTGGCGGCCAATGCCACGGTTACCATCGCCCATTCCCACACCGCGAATTTGGCCGAGGTGGTGCAGGAAGCCGACATTGTGGCGGCCGCCATGGGCAAACCGCGGGCCATCGATCGAATTAAGCCGGGGGCGATCGTGTTGGATGTGGGCATCAACCGGGTGGTTGAAAACGGGCAAAGCCGGTTGGTGGGGGGATGTGAATTTTGCGAAGGTGGCCCCCCAGGCCGCTTGGATTACCCCGGTGCCGGGGGGGGTGGGTCCCATGACGGTGACCATGTTGCTTTACAACACCCTCTGGAGTTACGCTCAACGCCACGGACTGTCTCCTTTTCCTTTGGGGTGAACCATGGCTTTTTATTTGTATGCCCTGCTGCCGGAAACCGTGCGCCCCTGGTTGGGGGAACCCTTGACGGGGTTGGATGGGGCACCGGTGCACCTGCAGAGCCTCGCCCCTTTTCTGGTGGCCTACAGCGAAGCCAAACAAACCCGGTACTTGGCCAGCCGGGCCAACCTGTTGGGCCACGAAAAGGTTTTGGAAACCCTCATGCAGCGTTTGGAACCCCATCGGGTGGTGCCTTTGCCTTTGCAATTTGGTCTTGTGGTCGAAGACTGGGAATCGCCGTGCCAAGAATTGATCGAAGGCCGCAAGGATGGGTTGTTGGCAGCGCTGGCCCGGTTGGCTGGCAAGCGGGAGGTGGGTGTAAAAATTCTGTGGAACCGGGAGGAAGAGTTGCAACGCCTGTTGGCGGCCAATGCCCCCCTTCAGCAACAACGGAATGCCCTGATGGGGAAAATTTTGACGGTGGAAGAGGCGATCGCCGTTGGTCAGGTGTTGGAAGCGGCTTTGGAGGAGCGGCAACAGGAAATCATCGATCGCTTTTTGGCGGTCTTGCAGCCCTTGAGCCATGAGATGGTGACGGGGGAACTCCTCACGGAAACGATGTTGTACAACGGCGCGTTTCTGATCGATCTGGAAAAGGAACCCGCGTTTGCCGAAGCGGTGGAGCAATTGGATGTGGAATTTGGCCGGCAATACCGCATCCGCTACAACAACTACACGGCTCCCTACAATTTTGTGAGCCTGGCGGAGCCGTGAACTCAAAAGGTGTTTTGGCTCCCTCTCCCCCTGTGGGAGAGGGCTGGGGTGAGGGGGCAACACTCTCAGGAAGCACGCCCTCATCCCCCAACCCCCCCTTCTCCCAGAACGGGAGAAGAGGAGCTGAACCCTCTGAAACCGTCAGACTCAGGTTTTTTTGGCGAACCCACCCCTACAAATCGGCCAGGGCCTGGGCAATCCCTATGGCAGCGGTGGCGATGCTGTAGTTCGCAACCTGGGCCCGGCAAGCCACTCGGGTTGCAGGAGCATCCAAAAGCGGCCAAATTTGGGCGATCGCCTGGGCGAGGGCGCCAGCTTGGTTGGCCGGGAAGGTAAGCCCGGTTACCCCCGGCACGATCAAATCGGGGGCGCACCCCACCTGTTCCGACACCAGGCAGGGCACCCCGTGCACCAGGGCTTCGTTCACCACCAGACCCCAGGTTTCCTGGACTTGACTGGGCAAAACCAACGCATCGGCCCCGTGGTAAAACCGGCTGAGGTGTTGCTGATTCTGAAATCCGGCGAAGACAGTACGAATGGGCGGATCGGCGGCGGCCAGTTCCCGGAGCGAGGCCGTCAAATCTCCGCTGCCCAAAAACACCACCCCCAGGCGATCGCGCTGGGCGGCGGGCAACAACTTCGCGGCCTGCAAAATCAAGTCGGGGCGTTTCCGGGGTTGGAGCTTGCCGGCAAACAACAACACCCGATCGCCTTCGTTGACCCCCCATTCTCGGCGGATCGCCGGCCGCAGGCGTTCCCGATCGGCTTCGCTCCCGGCAAAACTATCCCCGTGGACGGCGTAGGGCGATCGCCCCAATTTGGACGCTGGGCACCCCAGACGACGGTAATGACGGTAAGAGTTTTCGCCGATGTAGAGCAATTTTGTGCATTGGCTGTACAGAAACCGCAGGGCTCCATCCCGCAGCCATGACTTGAGAGGCGAGCGGGTCAGGGCCACATCGGTGGTCTCGGCCCGGAAGAAACGGGTCAGACCTCGGCTCGCCCAAAACGCCTGCCGGTGAAACACCGTATCGTATCCCGTCAGCAACACCGCTTGGGGCCGCAACGCCTGCAACCGCGATCGCAGACCGGGGGCCCGCACCGTCTCGTAACTTTGCCCTCCCCCCTGGGCTGCCGTCGTCAAAAAAACCGCTTCGTACCCCGAAGTTAAATCCACATCCCAGGCGAACTCTGCCCCAAACTCGCGATCGCGGTACCCCACCACACTAAAATCGGAGCCATAAAAAACGGTCACGGGTATCCCCAATTGTTGCTGCAGGTAGCGATAGACCGGGGCCCGGTATTGGACAGGATGGGTTTCGGTTACCGCCAACATGGTGTGCCGAGCCCGTTATTTTTTCTTGCGGCCTTTGCCGGGGCTGGCGGTGGCATCGGCGACTTCGACCTCCGACAACCGAAACGACACCAGTTTGTCCCAGTTGCCCCCTTCAAACAATACTGCTACCCGGCCATCGGTAACCCGTTGCACCTGACCTTCAAATCCGAAGTAGGTGTCGCCGGCATTGATGACCCGCACCAAGGTGCCCGGAAACAGAAATTGGGTTGGGTTTTCGGTGTTGTCCACAGCGATCTACGGCAGAGGTACCCGCTCAGTATATCGGGGGAGCGCCACCCGCAGCAAGGCCGTGTCGTCGTTGTGGAGGTGGCCCATGGCCCGGGCCTCCTCGACCCAAAGGGCAAACGCCACGGCATCGACCCACTGCTGACCCTGCGACCAAGGAGACCGGGAGCCTTCGATTTGCTGCCAAAGCCACCGCCCCAAAGCGTCGCTGACCAACCAAAATTCGTCTCCGGGTTGCGCCTGGCCCGCCGTCAGCCGGGCCGGGGGATTGTTCCCCACCGATGTCAACAGGGGCGGCCGATAACCAAAAGCGGCGCTGCTCTTCAAGGGAAACCCCTCCAGCAATTGGCCGTCCCGCCACCAAAACAAACAACTGTCCCCCAGTGCGATCGCCCGCCACCCCCCCTGAGTCCCAATCTCCAAGCCCAAAAACGTGGCATGGGCCCCCAATTGCGCCTTGCGTTTGGCAAACCACGACAGCGATCGCCCCTGCAAATGTTCGGCCCACTGCCGCTGCAGCGGTCGCACCCACGGCCCCACCTCTACGGCAAAACGGGGGGCCGCCAGAAAACCCGCCACCAGCATTTCCCCCCACTCTTGGGCAAAGGAGGACTCGGTCGCCCCGTCCGCCAGCGCGTAACGACCGGTGGCGGTATCCCATCCGCACACATCCTCGCAGTCTTGGGGGTCGTTGCCCCCCTTCACCAAGGTGTAAGCCGTGACGCCCCCCCCTAGAGCGCCTTGGCTTTCCCCGGAGACTTGGGATTTTTCCATAGGATTGGGCCAACGCAACACCGGCTCCAACCAAGCCCCGTCGGAACCGGCTGCATCATAGCAGGGAAGAGGGGAGGCAGTTACGAAGCCAACACCGAGGCAGGAGGCGCACAGGCTTCCGGGCTATCTTTTTCGGAGGGGGGCACCACCTGCCAGAACCGGGTTTGGGCGGTTTCCCAAGCCTGAAGAATGGCTTGGGCCTTGGCACTTTGGGTTTCGGTGTGGTGCTGCTCGATCAACTCCCGCAGTTGGGCCAGACCGGCCGGCGCCGTGACCCGCTGCACCGTCAGGGTTTCTTGGCTGAGGCGTTCCTGGAAACGACCGTCTTCGTCGAAGAAGTAGGCCAAACCACCGGTCATGCCGGCCCCCACATTCCGACCCGTGGGCCCCAAGACCACCACCACCCCGCCGGTCATGTATTCGCAACAGTGATCGCCGGCTCCTTCCACCACGGCTTTGGCGCCGGAATTGCGCACGGCAAACCGCTCGCCGGCCCGACCTGCCGCCAACAAGTAGCCCCCGGTGGCCCCATACAAACAGGTGTTTCCCACCAAGGCACTCTGGGATGGATCGTAGCCCCCCCCGGCGGGCGATCGCACCGCATGGTGCCCCCGTTCATGCCCTTGCCCACGTAGTCGTTGGCTTCCCCCACCA